>JAQVPT010000233.1 GCA_028701945.1 Bacteroidales bacterium | reverse complement strand
ATCTTACTATTATTATGAATCGAAAGTTTATTTTTGTAGCGGTATAATAATTAAAATTTAAAATTTACACTATGTCACAAGTTGTATTTATAGTTTTACTGGTAATAACTATCGGCATTTTTGCATATTCAGCGTTTAAGATTTATCAGCTATTTAAACTTACCAAGCCGGCATATCCTGTTCGTGATTTTGGTAAAAGGATTAACAGAACAATTGTAAACGCATTTTTTCAGCAAAGAATTTTTAGAAATCCAGTAGCAGGTTTTATGCACGCAATGGTCTTTTGGGGATTTCTATTGATTTTGGTAGGAAGTATCGAGATGGTTATTGATGGTATAGCTGGTACCGAAAGAGTTTTAGCTAGCCTTGGATTAGTTTATAATATTGTAATTGGTGGAGGTGATTTATTCGCATACATAATTGCACTTTTTATAATCGTTTTTATTGTTAGACGAACTTTATTGAATGTTAATCGCTTGCATGGAAAAGAGATGCAAAAAAGAAATCATATTGACGCATTACTTGCTTTAACAATGATTTTGTTGCTAATGATAAGTCTTGCTGGAATGAATATATTTTATATCGCAGGACATTCTGATTACCAAGGAGTTTACCCGATAAGTGCCCTAATTGCTCCTCTGTTTGTTAATATGCAAGCTGATACTATTAAATTAATCCACGATATTAGTTGGTGGTCGCATATTATACTTATATTCATTTTTGCTAACGCATTACCTTATTCAAAACATTTTCATATTTTTATGTCAATTCCAAATGTGTTTTTTAGCCGTTTAACACCTCTTGGCAAAATGACAAATATGGATAGTATTACTAAAGAGGTAAAGTTAATGATGAATCCTGAAACTGCTTTTGCTGCTGCTCCCGAAGGAGATGCACCTCCAGCAAGATTTGGAATTTTAGATATTGAAGATGTTACATGGAAAAATTATATTGACTCTTTGGCTTGCACTCAATGTGGACGTTGTACTGCCGTTTGTCCTGCAAATATTACTGGTAAAGAATTGTCTCCTCGTAAAATGGTTATGAATATTAGGCAGAGAATGAAAATGAAAGGTCCGCATCTTGTAAAAGAGGGGAACGATTATAGTGATGGATTTTCATTGATACGTAAACTTATAAAAGAAGAAGAAATTTGGGCATGTACAACTTGTAATGCTTGTGCAAAAGAGTGCCCACTAAATATTGACCATCCTACATTTATTCTCGATTTACGAAGATACTTGGTAATGGAAGAGTCTGCTGCACCAGCTCAATTAAATGCTATTTTTGCAAATATTGAAAACAATGGTGCACCTTGGCAGTATTCAAACGAGGATAGATTAAACTGGACTGAATAATTTTAAATATTGAATTGAAATTTGTAATTTAGATAGCTATGAGTGAAGCATTAAAATCAAAAATAGAAGTACCAATAATGGCCGACTTGTTTGCCAAAGCAGAAAAACCAGAATATCTTTTTTGGGTTGGTTGTGCTGGAGCATTCGATACAAGATATATGAAAGTAGCAAAAGCATTTGCGACAATTCTTAATCATTTGGGAACAAGCTATGCGGTTTTAGGAAAAGAAGAATCGTGTACAGGAGACCCTGCTCGCAGAGCCGGAAACGAAATGTTGTTTCAAATGCAAGCAATGACAAATATTGAGATATTTAAAATGTACGAAATCAAAAAAATTATTACTATTTGTCCTCATTGCTATAATACTTTAAAAAATGAATATCCTGATCTTGGGGCAGAGTTTGAAGTAGTAAATTATTTGGAGTTTTTGCAGGATATGATAAAATCTGGTAAACTTAAACTTGATAAGTCAAAGTTAGAAGGAAATAAACTTACTTATCATGACCCTTGCTATCTTGGAAGAGCAAATGATATTTATGATTCGCCTCGTTTTTTGATAAAAGCTCTTGGCTTGGAAATATCAGAAATGCAAAGAAATAAAAGTTTCGCATTATGTTGTGGTGCTGGTGGTGCTCAAATGTTTAAGGATGCTGAAAAAGGTGATAAAGAAATATTTATCGAACGTACAGAGGAAGCTCTTAAAACAGAACCGGATGTTATTGCAACTGCTTGTCCTTTTTGTATGACTATGATAACAGATGGTTTGAAATACAAAAATAAAGAAGAAGACATAAAAAATCTTGATATATCAGAGATGATTGCTGTAGCAATGGTTTAATTTGTGTATTAATATCGCACTTTGTTATGTTTATTGTTGTTCGGTATCCAGATAAACTGGTATTCAGTAATTTTTGTATTCGGCAATCGATGAGATTTGAGCAAATTTTATGTTTATTGCGAGTAAAACTGTTTTGAACATTCGAACATTCGAACAGAAGAACATGCGAAGTAAGAACAGAAAACCGAGTAGCTCTACTACGAGCTCACGATCCGCCTCTGGCGGAGAGTAAACCGATAAACCGATAAACTAGTTTACAATTCTTCTTTCAGATACTCACCTGTAAAGCTATCTTTGTTTTCTGCAATTTCTTCTGGTGTTCCTTCTGCGATTACTAATCCACCTCTTCGACCTCCTTCGGGTCCCAAGTCGATAATTACGTCAGCAGATTTAATAATATCCATATTGTGTTCGATAATAATCATGCTGTTACCTCGGTCGATAAGAGAGTTTATAACTTTTAGTAGTACGCGAATGTCTTCAAAATGCAAACCGGTTGTTGGTTCATCAAGTATGTATAATGTGTTTCCTGTTTCGCGTTTCATTAATTCTGTAGCAAGTTTTACTCTTTGTGCTTCTCCTCCCGAAAGTGTCGTAGATGATTGTCCCAGAGTTATATAACCAAGTCCAACCTGTTGCAAAACTAATAACTTTTTATATAAATTAGGAATGTTCTCGAAGAATTCAATCGCAGCATTAATGGTCATATTAAGAGCATCTGAGATAGACTTGCCTTTAAATCTTACTTCTAGTGTTTCGCGATTATATCTTTTACCGCCGCATGTTTCGCATGGTACATAAACATCTGGTAAAAAATTCATTTCAATTGTTCGTAGTCCTGCACCTTTGCAAGTTTCACATCTGCCACCTGCGACATTAAAAGAAAAACGTCCAGGTTTATATCCTCTAATCAGCGATTCGGGGATATTTGCAAATAAATCACGAATATCAGTGAAAATTCCTGTATATGTGGCAGGGTTTGATCTTGGCGTTTTTCCAATAGGCGATTGATTTACTTCTATGTATTTGTCTATGTGCTCGATACCTTCTATAGCATCATGGTCTAGAGGAAAACTGTTGGAATTGTAAAAATGTCTTGCAAGAACAGGCACTAAGGTTTCATTAAGCAGTGTCGATTTTCCTGATCCCGAAACGCCAGTAACACATACCAAAACTCCGAGAGGAATAGCAACATCTATGTTTTTTAGATTATTACCACGTGCTCCTTTAATAATAAGTTTTTTATCTGTTATTTTGCGTCTCTCGCTTGGGATTTCAATTTCTTTTGAGCCTTTAATATATTCGCAGGTTATTGTATCAGACTTCATCATTTGCTCTGGGGTTCCTGAAAAAACGAGTTTCCCTCCTTTACGACCAGCTCCAGGACCAATGTCAACCACATAGTCGGCTTTCAAAATCATGTCCTTGTCGTGTTCAACAACAATAACTGTATTTCCACGATCGCGAAGCTCTTTCAGGGAGTTAATTAGTTTGTTGTTGTCGCGCTGATGCAAGCCTATACTTGGCTCATCAAGAATATATAATACATTAACGAGTCGAGATCCAATTTGTGTTGCAAGTCGTATTCTTTGCGATTCTCCTCCCGACAAACTCTTGGCAGGACGATTAAGGCTTAGATAATCTAATCCAACATCAAGTAGAAATCCTAATCGACTACGAACTTCTTTTATAACCTCTGTAGCAACAATACGATCTCTTTCTGAAAGCTCGTAATCACAATTCTCAAGAAAATTGAATAATTGACGAATGTCCATCGCAGAAAGCTCGTAAATGTTTTTATTAGCAAAACGGAAATGAAGTGATTCTTTATTTAATCTTGCACCATTACATTTAGGACAAGTAATAAATTTATTAAATCTGAAAGAAGATTTTTTTGAATGTGAAATTTTTTCTTCTTCGTCTTGTTTTGCTTTTATTTGGTTTACTATTCCTTCATAACTTACAATATAGTTTGAGGATTCGCCTAGTGGAGTGTTTTTAAGTCTTAAACTTTCGCTACAACCGTAAAGTATAGAGTCTAAAGCTTCTTCGGTAAGCTCGTTTATAGGCGTTTTAAGTGAAAAGTTCTTCTTTTCTGCAAGAGCTTCAAGTGTCCAAAAGTTTATTGAATTTCGATACTTTCCTAAGTAGCTGATGCCACCATCATGTATAGAGAGGGAGGCATCGGTAATTATTTTCGAAATGTCTATGTCTGCAATTACTCCTAGTCCGTTACATTTAGAACATGCACCATGAGGAGAATTGAACGAAAATGTGTAAGGAGCAGGCTCTTTGTATGATATTCCACTTGTTGGGCACATAAGGAATTTGCTGAAAAATCGTGGTTTATCACTGTCTTTTTCTAGTAACATAATTATTCCTTTACCGTAATTCATTGCTAAATCTATCGATTTTTTGAGACGCTGCTTATCTTCGGCTTTTACAACAATTTTATCGACAACCAGCTCAATAAAATGTGTTTTGTATCTGTCTAGTTTAAGATTATAAACAATCTCCCGCATTTCTCCATCAATACGAGCGTTTATGAAACCTTTTTTTCGATAAGACTCGAACAGTTCTTTATAGTGTCCTTTTCTTCCATCAACTAGTGGAGCAAGAATATATACAGCTTTTCCAGCAAATTCATCAATAATAATATCGATTATTTGGTCATCCGTATATTTTATCATTTTCTCACCAGAGATATGCGAATAAGCTGTTGAGGCTCTTGCGTAAAGTAATCTTAAATAATCATAAATTTCTGTTATTGTTCCAACAGTTGAGCGAGGATTTTTTACAGTTGTTTTTTGCTCAATTGCTATGACAGGACTAAGTCCAGTGATGCCGTCAACATCGGGACGTTCCATATTGCCAATAAAGTTACGTGCATAAGCCGAAAATGTTTCCATATATCGTCTTTGCCCTTCTGCATAAATGGTGTCAAAAGCCAGCGAAGATTTTCCACTGCCACTTAAACCAGTAATTACGCTTAATTTGTGTTGTGGAATATCTACATCAATATTTTGTAAATTATGTACACGTGCTCCACGAACACTTATTGTTTTATTCGTTTTATTCATTTTAGAAATCAATCATTTTTACTTGGAATTTCACAATCTCTGACACCTTTGGCGGGTATTAAAATAGTGTATTCTTTTTTTGTGCTATTAATAAGACTGGTTCCTCTTAGCCACGGGTTGAAGTATTTTAGCATTTTATAATTTGTTCCGTTGTCATAAGCAAACTTAACAAGGTCAATGATTGTTGTGTCTATCTTTATTTCAACAGTTTTAAGCACCTGATATCTATCCTCTTCTGATATATTAAATCCATATTGCTCAGGTTTGGATAATATTAATTTATATGCTAGGATTCGATAAATATATCGTGCTGTTTCACTATTTAACTCTAAATCCCAGTAATTTTTGTTGCGTTGGAAGTCAATATCTTTTTGAAGTCCGCCCATTCCCATATTATAAGATGCAGCTGCGAGTGTCCAGTTTCCAAATTTTCGATATGCTTCTTTAAGATAAACAGTTGCTGCAATTGCAGAAATTTCAGGATGATATCTTTCGTCAATAACACGGTTTACCTCCATTCCTTTTTCGATTGCAGTGGGTTTCATAAATTGCCAAAACCCTGCAGCATTTGATGGACTCACAACATTTGCTAAACCACTTTCGGCAACACAAAGATATTTCATATCATCAGGGAT
>JAQVPT010000232.1 GCA_028701945.1 Bacteroidales bacterium | reverse complement strand
CCCGATAATTATTTAGTTTCCATTGAGTTTGAAAATAAACACAGTGTCGTTGTTCTTGACTAAATACGTGTTTTGTATAAATAAAAAACATCTATTATTGCTGATAATACAAATTGCATTATTCTTGCAATGAACATGAACTGTTAAATTAATTTATTTTAAAACAAAAAATTAGAAAAATGAAAAAATTAGAAACAATTCTTATCCTACTATTTGTAACGTCATTAATGGTTTTTAACTCCTGTAAAAAGGATCCTAAAGATCTTGAAAATTCGTATATGGACATTATTATCGACTCTGATAATGGATTATCGGTTAGCGAAAACAATTTGAGATATGTTGCAAATCTTTCTCCAAACACTCTTAGCGGTGACAAAGTAAATATTAATTATTCCTCACAAGCCGATCCTATTGGTTATACCGTTGAATCTGGATATGCCAATACAATATTAGACTGGGGCAACGACGAATATAATATCCAACGAATTGATCGCAGCTTTGATGTTGCAGCTTTTACAAATGCTGACAAAGGGTTTCTGAAAGTTAATCCAGCAGGTGACAAAATTACTATTAAAATTGGCGACAATGCCTTTACTGAAACTGTCGATTTTAAGAGAAAATATAATAAAGCAATTGTGATTAGCACCAGCATAAGTGGACAAGGATATCTCATGGGAGATATTAAGTATTTTAACGAAGGAGAGTTAAGACCCGAAATAAAAATGTATTCTACATCTCATCCAGATCAAATAACAACTACACCACATTCTGATTATGGAGATAATGGATATAGAGCCTCCGATCCAAGTGTTTCTGAAGCATTTGGTTATAGCATTTATACTATAAACTTAGTTTATGATGAAGCAAGCAGCAATGCAACCGGAAATAATGTTCTTGTTAATAACGATTCGGACACTATTTTTGTAATAATAGATGGCGAAACATATTCAGTAGCTTACCAAGGGGAGAAACTGTACAAAGAACTAATGACACCTGTAGATTAGTATTTTGATACGTGATAATAAATAACTAATTATGCATAAATACACAAAAGGCTGTTTCCTAACAGTCTTTTGTGTATTTATTAACGCCAAATGAATCACTTTTCAGTTTAAAAAAAATCGTATTCCCTTTTAATTGCCCACAAAAACTAGTAAGCGGAAATAAATATTGGTAAAATAAAACATCAGCGATTTTAATTCTATTTACCCACCATCCCACAGAATTAGCAAACAATTTTCACATATCAACATTATCTATTGCGAATAAAATGGCTAATTACTGAAACACCAAGCCATATGTAAATATTATTTAAAATTTTATGATTATGGTCGCTTTTTATATTTTTTTCGTATATTTGCATTGAAGGATGTAAAATAAATTAATATTATTTAGGCTTTTATTGTCTTAAAACAGCTGTTAATTCTGTTTATATAGCATTATATATGCAATTTAAAGTGTTAGTAATTATGCAGTAAAACAAAATTATTTTATACATTTTTACAAATTAAGCAACTTCTTGAAAAAAAAATCGTCAGACAAAAAATACACTAACTTAATTAAGTCTTGTTATGAAAAAAACATTTACACTATTATTATTGTCTTTTATGGCAAGCGTATTATCTTATGCTCAAGTAACAGCAGTGAGCGTAGATTCTGAAAAGAATTATGAAAACAACACAAAAACTGCTTATCTGACATTGCGTGGTTATTATGGAACAGACTTAATAGAAGGAATATCAGAGCAATTAAACTCACATCCAGACATTTCGCTCTTTTCATTTTACGACAATACAAATAATAAAAAATGTATGTACACCGCAAGTAGCGATTTTACTGAATTAATGCTTGTTGATATTATAAATGACTTTATGTCAGAATACTACCAGTTTGATAGTAGTAACGATCTTCCAAACACGGAATATTTTGAAGATATAAAGGCTGTAAAATTTAATATATCTGGCATAACTGATGACAATCATAAAGCTCAAATTATATCAGAACTTTCTCAATTAGATTTTGTTACCGCAGTTGAAATAAATCATCAGGGAATTTGTAAAATAAGTATTGGTAAAACTACTAAAGGCGACACTATAAGAACTGCTTTTAATAATTTAAACCTAGAAATTATAGAAATCAACATATATTAAAAAAGACAACCATGAAAAAAACAACACTAATTAGCCTCTTAAGTCTGTTTTTTGTACTGAGTTTTACATATAACTCTTATGGACAATGTACTCACTCAATTTGCTTATATGATACTTATGGCGATGGCTGGAACGGCGGGTCTATAAGTGTAAGCGTTGGCGGAAGTACTGTTGTTAGCTCTGCAACAATTAGTTCGGGTGCTGGTCCAAATTGTTATAATTTTAACGTAAGCACTGGACAAGCAATAACTATAACATATTCTGCTGGCTCATGGAGTTCAGAGAATTATTATCGAATTTATAACAACTCTGGAGGTAGTGGGTCATTATTATATGGCTCTCCATCAGGATCTACCCCTCCGTCTTATAATACGGTAACTGCTAACTGCTCAGGTGGAACAGTTACTACCTGCACTCACTCAATTTGTTTAAATGACACTTATGGTGATGGCTGGAGCGGCGGGTCGGTAAGTGTAAGTGTTGGCGGAAGTACTGTTGTTAATTCAGTAACATTAAGTTCAGGCGCTGGTCCAAGTTGTTACAATTTTAACGTAAGTACTGGACAGGCAATAACTATAACATATTCTGCTGGCTCGTGGAGTTCAGAGAATTATTATCAAATTTATAATAACTCTGGAGGTAGTGGGTCATTACTATACGGATCTTCATCGGGATCTACCCCTCCGTCTTATAATACGGTAACTGCTAACTGCTCGGGAGGCGGTGTTACTCCTCCTGCAAACACCTGTTTGGGTGCTGTGCCATTCTGCACAAGCGATGCCTACACTTTTCCTGCTAGCACAAATGTTCCTAGTATGGGGCAGGTAGGTTGTTTATATACCACTCCTAATCCCGCATGGTATTGGATGGAAATTGGAAATCCAGGCAATATAGATATTTATATGTCCAGTGGCGGTGATGTTGACTTTATAGCTTGGGGGCCATTTGCTTCACTTCAAGCGGCATGTGCTTCTAATTTAATGTCAAACTCCGGGGTTGATTGCTCATACTCTGCGGCAGCTACCGAAACTGCAAATCTTACAAATACTCATACAGGAGAAGTATATGTTTTACTAATAACAAATTACGCAAATATTACAACAAATATTTCTTTTAGTCAAACAAGCGGTGCAGGATCAACGAATTGCGGTATTATAGCACCGCCAATTACAAACAATGGTCCGCTTTGCGTAGGAGCGACTCTCCAATTGTCTGTAACAAGCCCTACAGCAGGAGCAACATATGCGTGGACAGGACCTAACGGTTTTACATCATCAAGTATGAACCCTACAATTAGTAATGTAACAACTGCACATGCTGGTACTTATAGCCTTGTTATTACAGTTGGTACTGAAACAAGTCCTGCTGTTACAACTACCGTAGTAATTAGTCCAAATGTAACTCCAACATTCGCTGCTGGGGGAACATATTGTGCTGGAACATCAATTTCGGCATTACCCACAACATCAACTAACAGTATTACAGGAACATGGAGTCCAGCAATAAATAATACTACAACAACCACTTATACATTTACACCAACATCAGGTCAATGTGCAACAACTACAACAAATACTATAAACATCACTCCAATGACAAATCCAACTTTTACACAGGTTGGTCCGTATTGCACTGGCACAACAATAAACCCATTACCAACTACATCTTTAAATGGTATTACTGGTTCATGGAGTCCTGCACTAAGCACTACAAATACTGGAACTTATACATTTACCCCGACTGCTGGCCAATGTGCAAATACCACAACCATGACAATCGTAATAACTCAAACTATTACCCCTACATTTGTTGCAGTTGGTCCATATTGCTCAGGAGTTAATATTCCAGCTTTACCAACAACTTCGACAAACAGTGTAACCGGAACTTGGTCTCCTGCAATTAACAATACTGCAACAACAAATTATACGTTTACGCCAGCATCAGGACAATGCACCCTGTCAACCACCATGCAAATTACTGTAAATGAAAACGTTACACCAACCTTCTCTCCCGTTGGTCCTTATTGCCACGGCACATATATTCCGGCATTAGCCACAACTTCAATAAACGGGATAAGTGGAACATGGTCTCCAGCAATTAACAATACAGCAACAACAAATTATACGTTTACACCAAACCCAGGACAATGTGCATATAGTATTAATATGACAATAGAGATTGAATTACTGGAATCAGAATTATTAAGCACTACGAATCAGTTTTGTGATGCATCTGGCACGGCACAAGTAAGTGGTATTAATGGAACGCCAAACTACACATATTTATGGCCATCAAACGCAATGGGTATTAGTAATGGCAGTGCTAATAATCTTACTGCTGGCGACTATACTGTAACAATAATTGACGCTCATGGATGTCAGGGAACACAAAACCTTAGTATTGGATTTACCGATAATATGAGTGCAAGTGCCTCTTTAATTAATCACCCCGTATGTTATGGTGAAGTCAATGGGGCAATAGCCGTTTCGATTATTAACGGAACAGGTCCTTATAATATTGAAATAGACAGTACTAATCTTACTGTGAACACTGCTAATTACAATTTAAACAACTTACAAGCAGGTACTTACAATCTTTATATTACTGATATAAATGGATGCCAAGCAAGTGCTAATTACACTTTAATTCAACCAACTGAACTTATTGCAAACGCGAATTATATTCAAATTGCGTGTGCTGGAGAAAGTGCAACAGTAACAGTAACTGCAACAGGAGGAACTCCATCATATACAGGGATTGGTACTTTTGAAGTAAGTTCTGGAATACATTCTTATACTGTAAGCGATTTTAAAGGTTGTTCTTCAGTTGCACAAGTAACTGTTCCAGTAGCTCCAGCTCCACTCTCTTTAGTAGCGGTAGTAGAAAATGTAACTTGTTATAATTCTAATGACGGATCAATAAGCATTAACGCTTCAGGAGGAACTTCTCCATTAGTATATAATTGGAATAACGAGATGTCAACTGCTAATTTATCTGGACTCGCAGGTGGAAATTACACGCTAACAATTTTAGATAACAATCAATGCTCTATAACAAGATCTTATACAATAACTGAACCTGAAAAAATAAACTTAAGCTATTTCACTAAAAATCTGTTATGCTATGACGCTAGAGATGGTGGAGTACAAATGGAAGCATCAGGAGGAGTTACTCCGTACACTTTTGGGATATACAACATTAGATATCAGGCTGTTGGAGCTATTCATAATAACTTAGCGGCAGACAATTATACTATCAGTGTAAAAGACTCACATAATTGTCAAGTTACTAAGAACATTAGTATCAGTAGTCCTGCAGAGCTTATAGTATCTGTAAACACACTAAATCCTAGTTGTATTGGGAACAATGATGGTCATATCGAAATAATTACAAGTGGTGGAACAGAACCATATTTGTATTTCTTTGAACAAATGATATTCCCTAATTCTTTTATTAGCAAATTAACTAAAGGGACTTACAATATTGAAGTAGAAGATGCAAACTCTTGTACAAAACAGATAAATCTTATTAGTCTAACAGATAATCCAATTGATTGCATAGTAATTCCAAATGCCTTTACACCTAACGGCGATGGAACTAACGACACATGGATTGTTGAGGGTTTAGAAAAATTTCCTCAAGTTATTTTGCAGGTATTTAACCGATGGGGACAACCAATGTTTAATTCTACTCGAGAAAACACAATATGGGACGGAAAATTAAATGACAAACTTGTTCCGACTGGTACTTATGTTTACTTTTTAA
>JAQVPT010000231.1 GCA_028701945.1 Bacteroidales bacterium | reverse complement strand
CACTATATCGCTTGTGCTCTAACCATTTTCTGAACTTGCTAATGTAGGGATGAACATAGTCAGGGGTGCTAATTACTAAAGATGTATTAGCAGTATTTTCACGTATAGAAGATGTGAGTATCGTTTGCTGAGTTAGTTCTTCTAATCTTCCTCCAAAATATTGCCTAATCTTATCCAAATTGTTGCCGAAATTCGGTAACTCAAAACATTTTCTGATGTGAGACCATCTGTAATATTTGAATTTATTTAAAAAACCAATGTCTTTATTGCACAACTCAGCATAAATGTAAATCTTTTTATCACTGATAACAAGTCGATTGCTTTCTGAGTCTTTTTCCTCAATCTCAGTAATAGACTTTTCATTATTTTGTTCTCCATCTATCATTACTTGAGGGAAAATTTTTGCAAACTCTTTTAAATCATTGGGCGTATAGGGTAAGTGCCAAGCACTATGTGTGGCACTCCATCTTGCGTCGTTAAGTGTTCTTACTTTTGTTATTGTCTCCTTGTTGTATGGAAATATAATAAATAGTCGATCTTCTTCGTGATGCAGAATCTTTTTTGTTTTTATCATGGTAGATTATATTACAATCAAATTTATAGTTGCAATATAATCTAAAAAATAAGCTTGTGCAAATAAAACTTGAAAAATGTTGGGATTATTTTTTGTATAAAATATTTAATGCTTATTTTTCATAGGGTTTGTCAAATACTAAAATATGCATAATTGACATCCCATAGCTCCGCTTCGTCCTATAAATATCCAAGAACTATACAATAACAATGCTTATATTTATTGTTAAATTTATACATTTAACAGCATAAAAATATATAAATAAAACGTAAAACAAAGGAAATATCGCGAAAAGAATGAATTTAATATTTATAATTTTACTATTATATTGATTATTAGCTCAATATGATTATTATTGGCTATCTTATTAATTCAAAAACAGTTTCATTAGTTTTGAAAACAATTCTTAAAGCTCCTTCGCAAATGTCAATGCAAATATTCTTTCTGTCTTTTGAGATAATAAAGCCATCATATCCTGTTAAAGCTCCAGATAATATTTTTATTTTATCCCCGCAACAAAAATCATGAACGTCATTTTCAATTTCTAATGTCCCACATATTTTTAACATAATTTCTATCTCTGTATCTTTAACTAATGCAGGTTTATAATCTGTCTGCAAATAACCTTTACTTCCTGGAATATATCTAAGGTTTTCGAGTCGCTTGAAATCTGTTTTAACAAATACGTATGATGAGATAAGTGGACTAAATCTCTTTTTACCACTCGGTAGTAATTTTGAAATCAGCGGGAAAGTAATTTCATAGTCTCTTAACTCAAGCTCTCTGATAACTGACTTCTCCTTGTGTGGTATTGTCCTAAGTGCAATCCAAAAACTATTATCTTTTTCTAAATCAGCCAAATTCTAAAAATTGTAAATGCGTGCTATTATTTTTGTGCTAAAATATGAAGATTAGACTACTAATAAAAATGTTTTTGGCTTTATTTTTAGTGTAAATGTGTTTTTTATTTTAATATCTTGTATTATATTCGTTTTTATAGTTGCAAATCTGATGTGCTGAGCATTTGTTTTTTTTATAGATAGCAATCGGGGAGGTGTTAGGGCGTTCTTGAATTTTTATTGCAGACACTGAATACTTTTTATATTTTTGCCATATATATTATTACACTATAAATGAAAGCGAAAAAGTTTCTGATATATTTGTATTATTTGCTATTCTGGCTGTTTTTCTTTGAACTTGCACGTGTTTATTTCTTGATTTTTAATTATCACGAAGCAGACGGTGCTGGGTTTGGGGATATTTGCTCCTGCTTTTTCTATGGTTTTAAACTCGACTTGTCAACTGTTTCATATATCGGATTTTTTGTTATCCCATTATTTATCGTAGCATCATTTTTTAAATCATATAAAGTGCTAAAAATTTCTCTTGATGTTTTTACAGGTATTTTAATTGCTGTTTTTTCGTTAATAATTATTGGCGACGCCGAAGTTTATAAATATTGGGGATTTCGACTTGACGACACTCCATTACAATATTTGAATACTCCTGGTGCCATGAATGCCTCAACTAGCAATTGGCGACTTGTTTTTCTTGTGTTTTTGTACCTAGATCTCGCTCTCGGAATGTTTTGGATATATTATCTTTTTATTGGGAAAAAAATTAAGAAATTGAAACCCGAAAAGTTTTGGTCTGTTTTGTATTTACTGATTGCTGGAATACTTATTATACCGATTAGAGGTGGTGTTGGGATTGTTCCGATTAATGCAGGTTCTGCTTATTTTTCTGATAATATGTTTCTCAATCATGCCGGAATAAATGTTGTTTGGAATACTGGTAACAGCTTGTTTTCTGATGAGATTGGTTTCGAATTGTATGATTATTTTGCAGATGATGAACTCAATACCATATTTGATATATCGCAGCAGTCGTCAGACTCAGTCTTAAATATATTGAATAAAAAACCTAAAAAGATAATTTTTGTTATTCTTGAAAGTTTTACAAACGCCGCTATTAGCATAGATGACCCACAGAATAGTGTTACTAAAAAATTAATTGGGCGTAGCAATGACGGAATTCTATTTACTGATTGCTATTCTAATGGCGATCGTAGTGAAAAAGGAATTGTCTCAATTTTTAGTTCTGTGCCTCCTTTGCCAAGTTATTCGATAATGAAAGATCCGAGACGGTCGAGAAATCTGCCGTCCTTAATTACTAAATTAGTAGAAAACGGATATAAATCTTCTTTTTATTATGGCGGTGATGTCAATTTTTCAAATATGAACTCGTATCTCAAACAGGCTGGTTTTCAGAGTATTATAGCCCAGAATAATCTTGAGCTGGATTGTTATGATACCAAATGGGGCTATCATGACGAATGTATGTTTAATAAATTTTTCGATGATATTAGGGCTATGGACGACACTTCTGTTTTTGCACTTTTTACGCTTAGCAGCCATGAGCCTTATGATGTTCCTATTACTGGTCCTTATGGTGTTGAAACAGAAATGCAAAGATCTCAAAATGCATATTATTATACCGATTCTTGCCTAAATGTTTTTCTCACCGATTTGAAAAATTCGCCAGATTGGGATAACTCACTTGTAATATTAGTTTCTGACCATGGTGTAAGATACGGTGGTACCGAAGTTTGGGATAAAGAGAAATTTCATATTTATATGCTTTGGACAGGCGGAGCAATTGCATCTGAATCTTTTGTGTACGACCGAACTGTTGACCAGTCTGACATAAGTGCAAGTCTTTTATCTCAACTCGGAATAAACCATGATGAGTTTTTATTTAGCGAAAATGTTTTTAACAAATATATGCCTAACGCTTTCTTTGCGTATAATCACGGTTATGGCTTTATCAAAGGTTCACGATGGGTAGTATTTGATACAAATAAAGAAGATATCTTATACCGAGGTTGGGATTCGGCAGAACTTGATGATCAGGCAAAAGCTTATGCTCAAAAATTAGCTGATTATTATAAACAATTAGGAGAATAGAGGGTTATATCGATTGCAAAGACCTATTAGTTATATTTTAGAAAATCATAAAGTGCAGATGGTTTTCTTAATGGTTTTCTTAGAAATTATAGTAATCAAAACATTGTTGTCCGATAAAAATGTAAAAAGACACATTAGGATCAGATAAAAAGAATATATCGTCTAACGGGACTTCTAAAACCTTTACTACTTATTCCTTTCCTAAATAATGTCTAAAGAGACAAGCCCTGTTAATAATCAAATATCGCTAAAGTAAAACTAAACCACTAGTTTAAAAGTCCAATAAGACTTTATATTTCAAGACTTACATGATTTTACAAATATTTTAACTGGAGAACAATGAAATAAATTCTCATTATTATGAAAAATGTATTTAACAACATAAAACGTTCGATTTATACTCTTGAACAGGTTTTTTGTCTTTCAATTTTTGTATTTTTGCACTTGTAAATTTTAAGCTATTTTATGGAAACAATTAACTTTAAAGAGATTCACAGCAAAATTGATGAATTACTTAGTGAATGTAAAAATGTAATTGTCAATGCTGACAGGAAAAGGCTCATAGGCGATGCAGTAAGTAATAGTGAGTGTATGGTTTCAAAAAGTGGAACCTTGGCAACGTGGACAGAGCCAGATTCAACTGGTCGTAGCCCAAAGGACACAGTAGTTGTTAAGCGTACTGAAAGTCAAATACACATTGATTGGAACTCACCCAATAATCTTCCAATTACTGAGAAAGTTTTTGATATGGTGTTTGAGGATGCTATGAATTTTGTTGGACAACATTCGAGAGTTTATGTAAATGATAGGGTTATAGGTGCAGATTCAAATTACGCATTACCTGTTAAAACCATAACAGATAAAGCACTCACATCGGTTTTCGTCGATAATATGTTTCGTCCAGTTCCAGAAGACATCAATAAATCGTGTTTTTCTGATAAACCGTTTTATTTAATTGCATTACCGTATAATAAACTTGACTCTGCAAAGTATGAGTGGAAACTCAGAAAACTTCCAAATGGAAATACTACCGACAAAATTGTAGTTATGGATTTTGACCGCAGAATAGGTATTGTTATTGGGTCAGCATATCTAGGAAGTGTTAAAAAACTTATGTTTACTGTTATGAACTATTATTTGCCTTTTGAAAATGTTTTACCGCTTCATTGTTCGGCAAACGAAGGTAAAGATGGTAAAACTGCTCTGATTTTAGGATTGTCCGGCACAGGAAAAACTACTCTCTCTGCCGATCCTACACGTGCATTGCTTGGTGATGATGAACATGGTTGGAGCGAAGAAGGCGTTGCTAATTTTGAAAACGGTTGCTATGCTAAAATGATAAATATTCATCCCGAAAAAGAACCAGATATTTATAAAGCCGTTCTTCATCCAGATTATTATCTAAACCATGGTTCTATTGTTGAAAATGCAATGATATATCCTAATGGCGAATTTGATTTTGATGATGAAAGACTAACACCAAACTCAAGAGCATCTTACCCACTTAGTTTTTTAGACAATATTAAAGTATCAAGTACTGGCGGACATCCTTCCTCAATACTTTTTCTTACCGCCGATGCAACTGGAATTTTACCCCCAATCTCAAAATTGGATAGAAGTCAGGCAATGCTTTGGTTCTTAATGGGTTATACATCTAAGCTTGCCGGTACAGAAACTGGTGTAATAGAACCTGAATCAACTTTTTCAAGGTTTTTTGGACAACCATTTATGCCTGCATTACCAAAAGTTTATGCTAAAATGCTTGGCGATAAAATGGAACAATTCGATACAAGTGTTTATCTTATTAATACAGGCTGGTCGGGTGGTAAGTTTGGAGTTGGTAAACGTATTGATCTTAAATATACCAGAGCTATGGTCGAAGCTGCTCTTGAAGGTAAACTAAAAGGTGTAGAGTTCGAGTACGATCCGTTATTTCATGTTAATGTACCGAAATCTTGTCCGGGAGTGCCAACTGAAATACTGTCTCCAATAAATACATGGAAAGATAAAGATAAATTTACAAAAGCAGCACAGAAATTAGCCGAAGAGTTTTCTGCTCACTTTGATAAAGCTTATGGTAGAAATGATATATCTTCTGAAATAAAAAGGAATTGCCCGGGTAAATAGAAAAAAATAAAATATATATAGATAAATTCAATTTCGCCACAGTTTGTGGCGAAATTGTTTTATGAGATTCTTATTTTTCCTTACGAACTTCATTATAGTGCCAAGTGGCATAGAATTTTTTTAAACTTTTTTTCCTTAGTACATGACAAAAATTATTAATCAATTATAAACTAATCACTTATTAACAATTCATCATCATTAATAAGCAATGCTAAAAGCCTTGCATAAAGCCCTTTCATTCATTACGTTAGGTGTTTTTCT
>JAQVPT010000013.1:10944-23258 GCA_028701945.1 Bacteroidales bacterium | reverse complement strand
TTCGCATTGGGCTAAGATAATAAACTAAATTAAATGTTTGCTAAAAATGTGACTGAATTGCTAGAAGATTTAGATATATGCAAACTCCCAACTTTTAAAAATCACACATACCAATTGAGAGTGAGAGCGAGTGTGAGTGTGAGTGTGAGAGCGAGTGTGAATAATCCGGTATAAAACAGTTTGGGTACTCGCACGCTGTGCTCGCACTCAAACTGTTTTTGTGATCCCGGGAGGACTATTTATATCTTTGTAAGCATCTCTTTAACAACACATTACAATATCTATTTTGCTAAGTCCAACAGTTAGTCCAACAGTAAAAAAGGAACATTAAAACCGACCGGTTTTCTTGAGCAAAAATACGAAAAAATCAGGAGTTTTTAGTCATAAAACAATTTCTTTGTTTATGCATTAAGAAAGAAGCATAATTAAAAAATTTGATATCTAGGTAATCTTACAAAACAGTATATAGAATAACTAAACCACAATGGATGAAGTTCACAATATTTACTAAAGGTTTATATGTCTTTTTTATTTTCTAAGTTGGCTCATTTTGAAAAACACCCCCCAAATGGCAGCTAAAAGCATAGCTATTAAAACAATTCCAAAGTATTTACCTTCTATTGGAATATTTAGCATCCTTACTGTTTTAATCGAAAACCCTTCTATTCCATCAGTAAGTTTTGGAGCTAAAGGTTCAAGTAGTTTTACTATGAAAGCAGCAATTATACTGCATATTAAAACTGAAAAGCCATGTGATGATGCGTGTTTAATCATAACGTAAAATTTATATTTTGTTTTTTCCTTTCTTAATTAATAGTCTTTGAACTGCAACTATCCAAATATGTATTTTCTTAACTACAAAAAACGAATGAGTAAGGTATAATATAGAAATGCAAGCGTAAAATATCATTAGCTTTATTTCACTTACCCAGTCTCCAAGCCAAAGATAAATTTCCTGTGAATAAATTGCTCTTATACATATTATATTTAAAAAACAATAAACTAAGAAAACTGAAGAAACAAGCAATATATTCATTAGTAGTTCCCATTTTGATTGCCTCGCTATCTGTTTTTTAACACAAATTAAGCTTGTAAACAAATAATAAATGCAAAATTGCAAAGATGTAAGAACGACAGCAATAAAAAACATCAACCACACTTTAGAACTTGTAAAGTATCCTGCATGGTTTAAAACACAGTACATAGCAATCCCCGTTAAAACGGTATATAGGATACCTGAATAAGCTAAAAAGCTAATAGTATAAATCTTCAGTTTTGAACTATTAAATACACTTTTCAATGATAAAGACAATATAGATTTACTATTATGACAAAAAACAATATTTTTTAATTTTTTTTATATAATATTGTAATCTAAAATTAAATAGGTTATGAAAAAGATTAGATTATACATTTCTGTTTTTGCTATTATTTCTGTTTTATTTGCGGTTTCGTATTGCAGTGCTCAAGATGAGATTAGTCTTCTAAAGGAGAAATATCCTGAATTGACTAGATTTTATTCCGATGAGTTACAAAATGTTAAAGCGGAATACATAGTTGCCATTGATTTATCTAGTTCGATGAATAAAAAGCCAACCGGAACGGTTACTAGTTATTTTGATCAAGTTAAGTCAGGGCTTATTCAATTTGTTAATGCCATTCCTGATAGCAGCAAGATTTCTATTATAGGTTTCGGCACAGATGTTAGGGCAATTCAGTTACCTACATATGTAAATGCATCAAGCAGAGTGCAAATTAATTCAACCATCAGTGAATTAAAAGCAAATGAAGCTTATACTGATTTGAAAGGGGCTATAAGTTATCTAATAGAGGCTTGCTCATCAACTTCAGAGATTAAATACCTTTTTATATTTACCGATTTTGATAACGATCCTATTGGTAACAGCCCTTACAACAAAGTAGATTGGGGTAATTTGTCCGACAATTTTAGCAAAATAAAGCAATTTTCGATGATTGAAGCATTTGCTCTTAAATTACCTCTTTTTAACGACTCAGGTCGTGAATTACCAGAAGTACGCAAAGTTTTTCCCGGATTAAATGTTATTGAATTTGAAGCAAATACTTTGCAATTTTGGTTTACAGATAGATCTTCAAAAATTATGGAGCAAAACTTATGGAGTTTTGTAAAAAGAGATATGAAAGATATACATGATAATGAATTATTAAATCTTAACGCTACAATTTCGCTTAACGCAGTTGTTGAAATAAAAGCCATTTTAGATTCCTTGCCTTATTATATTTCCGGACTAAAACTTACAGAAATCAATAAAATTAAAACAGTTCCTGCGTCTGAATGTGATTTTGTTGGTTTTGAAATTAAACAAGACAAGCCTAAAGGCAAATTAGGAAAGATTAAATACCAAAATGTTGGAAATCCAATTGTGAGAAATGCAGAGCTAAATGCAGAGGTTCAGGGCGTTTTTATTACCAAAGCATTTCAGGAAATTGAAAAGTTATATGCTGTTGTTTCTTTAAAACAAGGCGACTCAGATAACTTTGATGAAGTTACTGCCGAAGATTTATTAAATTACAAACAAAACATTAAAGCAAACAAAGGCCTTGTAATTGCTTGGCCTCTTTGGTTGTTCTTTGTTGTTGTTTTTGTTGCGATTCTATTTATTGTCCTAATTATTATTAACACGATTTTGCCACGAAAACTCAAGAATTACATTGTAAGAATCAACGATAGTGAGCCAATAAAAATGGGAGATAAAAAAGTTTATCTAATATCCAAGAGTAATGCTGCGAACTTTAATTTGAATACAACCGACGAAATCGAGATTAAGGTTTTTGTATCGAGAGCTGACCCTTTTTGCTTATTCATTAAGCACCGATTATGTTTTAGTGTGAAATCTAAGGATCCATCAGTAGTGTTTGATAATACTATCCAGAAAAAGAAAAAAACATATATAATTCCATTATTAAAAAACATTATAGTATCTGAAAATTTATCAAATATTAATTTGTTCTTTTATAAGGGAGAGAAGAAGGTAAAATAGTTGCAACAAATTTTTTAAATAAAGATTTTGCAGGAAAAGACAACGAAGCCAACGGTTATAAAATTTTGAATAATCATAACTTAAATAATTAATATAAAAACATTAGAATTATGGCAAATCTATTCATCGCCCTTGGAGGCACTGGTTACAAATCGGTTTCGAAACTTCAGGAATATTGTGAAAATTATGCAAGCGCTAAAGGAGGAAATGATAGTAATTATTATTTGTATGTGGATACGGATGAAACATCGATTAATCCGGTAATTAAAAAACAGAATACATTTGTAATTGATTTGAGCAAGTTTAAAGTTGTTGATTATTACAAAACAGTAGAACAGAAAAAACAGATTAATATCTGGTTCGATGGTGAAAATATTAGTATTCCACAAGTTGACCTAAAAGCAGGAGCAAAAGGAATAAGGCAGTTAACTCGCATGGGTTTTTATTTGCACCCTGGAGCTAAAGATGTTATAACAAGACTTCTTGATGGTTTTATAATCGATAACCAACTTGCAATAAAAAATAATGACAATAATCTAAATTCTCTTAAAATCTATGTTGTGTCTGGTACAGCAGGAGGAACAGGTAGTGGCATTTTATATGACTTCCTATATACTATGTGGCGTTATTATATTGATGATAAAGGTATGAATGGCAATTTAGATGTCTGCGGTGTACTGCTTATGCCTAATTTATTTTTAAAAGTCAATGATAAGGATCTTGTAAACAAATATAAGCTAAATGGATATGCTTTTATTCAAGAAACAAATGCTTTAGTTAAAATTGGTCAGCAAACTCATTTGCCGGATCAATTTTTTAACTATTTTAATGGAGAAGTAAGCAGTAAAAGCCCTTCTACCGCATGGCAGCCATTTCAGAAAGCGATACTCATAGATGATTTGAATATTAATTTCCAATTTACCCAACGGTATTTGTACGAAACTATCAGTGAATTTTTATTTTCATTTACACTTGGTAGAGATGTGTATGGCGATGATAATATTGTTGATGGAAATAACGCTAAAATCCAAGAGCTTTTAGATTCTGCTTTAACAAATACAGCCCCTGATTTGAATCGTGAATATATCAATTATTTTGGTTCTTATGGAATATTGGTCATTAAAAGTGCTAACGAATATTTTGCAAGATATACTAAAGCCCGTCTTAAAGAAGATACACTTGATTCGGTTATAGGAACCTTAGACGATTTCTCAGAAGACTTATATCAAGAGATTCAAGTTTATATAGAAAAACTATACAATGATTTTGAAAGAAAAGCAATAATTATTCCTCCTAAAGGTTCTTCAAAAGAAGAAAAATTGGAATTAGCAAATGTTTTAAAACTTTTAGATTTTAATAAAAAATTCCCTGAAGCAAAAGAACCAAAAATAAAAGAGTTCTTATCACAGTTATCTGAAAACAAAAAATCTTTAGATGCATTATGCGATGATGTAAAGAAATATCTATACACATTGCATGAATCAAAGCTATCAGAACATTCGTTATATTCGCTAATTAATGCAGTTAAAAAAGCGGATAACCATTTCTATAATATTTGGGATACTAATAATAAACTTAATTTTGATGAGAAATCATTTGACGTTGTAAATACTGTTGAGTCGAAAATGATGAAGTATTTCTGTTATCATCTTTCTAAAGGAAGCGAAAACAACAATAATAATGGATATCTTGATTTGTTTAAAGAATATCTGGAGAAGCTAGTTAAAGAATTGGTTTTACTTCGTACTAAGCTAAAAGATGAACAGTCAGAAATAATAACTGATTTACAGGAAAGAAAGAAAAACCAATCCTCGGCTATAGTACCTAGTGTAGATGATATAATAGGTATTGTTGGTAAAAATCTTGTTTTTAAAGAAGATGGCGAATTTGTTAAGTGGTATCAGGAAGCACAATTCGATATTAAAAATCAACACCAGAAAATCAATGCTAAGATTTATACTGACACTAACCCGAATAAGAAGTTTATAAATTTTGATATCAAATTTAAAAATGAGAAATATAGGGGGAATTTCGTAGAAGAGTTAGAAAGAGTGACTCTTGATGCTTTAGATAGTCAATCGTATCAAAGTATTATAAATAAGACTGTTTACGACTTGATAGATGAAGGGAGTTATTCAATTGATTATTTTGACAGATTTGAATATCCTTTTATTAGACTAAATACACCCATTAATGCTAGTCGCTTTGTTTTTGCCGGATCATTTAATAATCGGGATACTTTACTTAGTAATCTTGGTTATCATGAAGCTAACATTAATCATATTAAAATAGATGATTTGTTCTTTAAGGACAGAATTATAAAAATTGCATTTCACAACAGTATAGCATTAGATGATTACTTCTTGTTTAATCAATTAAAAACAAACTTTAACGAAAATTATACTAAGCTCAAAAAAGATAATAAAATAGTTGCTACACCATTTATACACAAAGAATTTGGAGGCGAAAAGTTTGATGGAAATGTTTTTAAATTATTAAGCGAAGGAGGCAATAAATTAATTAATAATGATTTTGCAAATAATCCGGAGAATACCAAGCAGCTTATTTATAAATTTGGTTTGTTGTTTATTTATGATTATGTGCAAAAAGCTATTAGTTCCTGTATTACATCGTCAGGTTTTGATAAAGAGTTTATTCGTTTTGATGAAACAAACAAACAAATATCATTGTTTAATATAAGCTACAGTACATTTACAAAAAGATATTCAATTGATAAGTCTAAAACTATAGAAATTGAGGTTGAATGTGTTAGCAATCCATTAAATTATCAAGGCAATAAAAAAGTAATTTCCTCTGCAATAGCCTATTTTAAGTCGCAATTAACTCGTTCTTTAGATGATGTTAATACTATAGAAGTCGCTACATTAGCTTGGGATAAACTCAACATAGAAAGTCATTCTGAGATTATGAGTGAAAGCTATGTTGAAGAGTTTCAGAACATTTTGACTAACTTCTTTGAATTTGGAGATAACCCTAAAGTTAATAATAATTTCACTGATTATTTTGAAGCAATTTTTTCTTAAAAACTAGTCTATGATTAATATTAGCCCTGTATGGATTCTTTCTGAATTATCGGAAATTGAGAATGAGAATTTTTCAGACTTGCTAAACCGACAGTTTAAAGCCTTTACTGAAAACGAGTTAGGTTTAGAAGTGTCTGACCATTTTCCTGCTCACAAGTGGTGGGGAATGGATAAGATTTCTGAGATTAGTTATATGAACAATCTTCCAATCTCCATGTCTCAAGCCTATCCGAATGATGCAAATCAGGTATTTGTTTCAAATCGTATGACTGTGATATTGATGGCAAAGTTGTCTGATTTCAAAAATCTTGATGATAAAATTACGAAAATTAAGGAAAGGTTAAATGGACTACGTGGTTATACGATTTTATATTATGCAATAATTATTGATGACTATAGAACCAAAGATAGCAAAAGCGCAATTGAAAGCCTCAAGCCATTATTTACACAGAGTTTATTTAATGCTATTGTCCTTCAGAATCACTGCAATAAAAATGCTGTAAATAGCAACGGTTACTTACATCTTGATTCTGTATCAGAAAAAACAGAACTGAACGAAAGATTATCGCTTGCTAGCCAAACAGTTTTTAATTTAGCACTAGGAGGTGATAAGCTATACGGTAACGTTATTAATAATAAAAACATATTTGTTTCGGGGGGATTCTCTTTAGTTTTCGAAAATGATGTTGCCAAAAGTAAAATGGCCGAGAAGCATCTCAGTTTACGCATGTTAGATGAATTTCTAAATAACGAGAAAGATAGTTGTTGGTTGAATGATAAAATTTTACCGCAATCTTTCGAAGGTAATTTAAGTAGAATTAAAGCTGCCGATTATTATGACCAGGCAATACTGTTATTTGAATATGAATTTAAAGATGTAAATAAGTTTTTTAAACACGCTGTTTCGCCATGGGCTTTATTATCAGCTTCGCTAATCCCTAAGTATTTTATTCATGAACTACGCAATTTACCTCAAAAACTTTTAAATTCTGCATATTTACTCGATTTAAGGTTTTTAGAACAGTTTCGTACACATTTGCAAAAAGCAATATATTCAGAACAAGGCATAAAAAACTCTTCTTTGGTTACCTTGCACTCTCTAGCTCTTAGTGTATGGTACGATTGTAATGTTGAAGGTACTACCCCCGTCGGTTTAAAGCAATTTATACACAATCTCTCTTTAGTAAAAGAAAAAATAATTGCTGAAAAAGAACTACTTCTTGACAAAACTGAATTTGCAAAAATAAGCTATGAACGAGAACCTCTCAAAATTCCAAAGATTATTTCAAAGGAATATAGAAAAATAAGAGATGAATACACGTATGGTACATCTGATAAAGAAATAAGTGATGCCGAAAAGTTAAAAGATGGCGAAGAAAGGGGATTAATTAAAAAGCTTGTAAAAGCGATGCAGCTTCATCCTCTTCCTTTATCCTTAATTGTAAGGTCTGGATTACTCGGCTTAGTATTATCAGTTGTATCACTTTCGTTAATAAAATTGTTCCCAAACTTCTTTTTCAACACTTCATATTTTGAACAGGGCACGGGTATGTACATCTGGTTGGTTAGTTCTTTTGCATTACCAATATTTCTTGCCTTTTTGCAATATTATTTTGGAACAATTTTTAAAATTAGACAACTGAAAAAGAAAATATTAGCATGGTTATTTTACAAAGTACAATTGAAACTTATCAAAGAAACACGCGAAAAAATTACTTCTGTGCTTGATGATCTATTGAAAGAATGCACTTCAATGGAAACTAACTTAAAAACATTCTTGTCAGCAGATCCGAAATCAGACATTGTTGAGTATAAGTATAGAACTGAAGACATAAATGAACTTATACCTCGCAAGGAATATTCGTATCCTATAAACTTTTTTCAACAAAGTGTTTTGGAACCTATTGATCAGGATTCAGAATTGCGTTTTACAACAAATTTTGATGAGTCTGCTTATTATATTTCAACTCCTAATAAATCACGCTTAGCAGTAAATGGCTTATCAACTTATGACTTATACAATGTTTTTTGCATGAACTTTATCAATGAGTCTCTATACAAAAGATTTTTTAATGATGTAATTCTAAGTTCAAAACTAAACATGAAAGAGTTTATATATCTGATTCATGACAACAACGAGAAACTGGTTCAGTCAGATATTGAATCTATTGATGATTTTGATTATACCGACAAAGCTGCTGATGTAATAAAAACGCGTTCTCATCCTTCATTTTACGATTATGCATCTCAAGGTATTACAAAGTTTGGTTATTCTGTAATCTCTGATGAAAACTCTGTTCCGCAAAAACTTGATTTTATGAAACCAACAACTGATGGTAGAGTAACGAATATTATAGTTACAGGAGATGATTTACATCCTGTTAAGATAGAGGGATTCAGACAATATTGTGAGTACTACAGATTAACATCAGAAAAAGATTTAATCACTGATTAAAAGTTTTGATTATGACACAGTTATTATTTATAAGTTTTTCGCAATTTCTCCAAACCCTTATAGCTATTGGATATCTTGTTGCCGGCATTTTGATGCTGATGATACTTTGGAACATATTCGGTTGGTTATACGAAAATTTATTCAAGGGTTTCTTAGCGCCATTACATGGTCATCGTTCTTATTTTTACAAATATTCCGGTAGTGGTACCTTTTACTCAGACAGATTTCTAAAAATACTATTCTTTATAAAGCTGGGACGGAATAAGAGATGGGCTATACATAATTCTTTAGTAGGGTTTGTGAAAAAACCTTTTTGGGTTAGTTCTAAGGACTCAAAGAACTTAAATATTTTTGCTAGAGCACATGGTCATTCTGAACCTGTTGCATTTGCAAAATTTGAGCATGATCCAAATTTAAATATAAAGATTGCCAATATTCATTTAATAAAATTTAGAGCCGATGGCTCAAGCATCCCAGATAATGATAATCCTGTCGGTTATGTTGATGAAAATGGAAACATCTACAAATATTTTAAGGATTATTCTGATTATAAGAGAAAAAGGAAGCTGAAACAATTTCAAAAATTAGGCACATGTGCGTATTTACTACGAAAGGAAAAAGAAAACTTTGATACAAATGGTGAACCCGGCGATGCAGATGTATTAAAATATATTGTACCTGAAGATTATAGCCTAGCTGCTCAACTAAATGAAGAGAACCAACCAACAAATATTCTAAGGGACTCATGGTTTTCGTTGCGATTAAATAAACGTAAAAAGAAAATCGTAACTGCTGTGTCTTTTGATTCAACTTCTAATAATAGTAAAAAAAGATGGTTATATTTATTGATTTGGCGATTTATAAATGTAATTCCTTTATCATGGAATGTTAAATCCAAAGCATTTGGATACGGCTACAGCAAAGAAAATCTTAATTATGGTAAATCTACAAATCTGGAAACCGACACCTATAAATCAGACGATAATCAAAAAGGAATATCGCTAAATTATATTGGTTGTGCAGCACTATTGTTACTTGAAGAGCATGGATTCCTTAGGTATGAAGATGGGATTGAAAAAGATGAAAGATTAGGTTGGGTAGAAACGGCAATTGTTTCATTATTAGTATATCTTGGATTGTATAAAGCTATTACCCAAATCGGGTTTATTTCGACGGTATTTCCTTTTGTGGGACCAGAGATTTCTACTGTTTTAATTATGGTTTTATTATTTTTTGGAGTCTGGTGGTTTATACATTTAACATATAACTATATTCTAGATAGACCATATTATTTAAGACAGTTTTTAAAAATGCTCAATGCCAATGTGGGAACTATAGCTTATGTATATCCAATTATTCTTATTTCAATAGCAGGTTTTATTTTAACTATTAATATTTTACCACATATCTTGTCTGCATTTTTTCTATCAATTATAATTGCTGTATCTTTAAATATTTTGAGAATGCCTCACAGAAAGTGGGATATTCTAAACCCTTATGATGATGACTCAAATTCCTATTCAGAGGAAGATGATGATGATTATAGCAATGGTGATGAAGAATTGATTGATAGAGAATTTAAATGGAGTGTAGATAACTCTTTTAAAAGTTTCTCGGCAAAAATCTCATTGCCGTTTTTTAAGTCTCAAATAAAAAAACTACGTAAGTTAAATCCGTTTTATTCCCAATCGGTACATGAATATTCTTCAACTGCTGGTAAAATGACAGAATCTGAAATAAACTTAAAACTCGACGAAGATCTTGGTGAAACAATTGTTCCAGATTTAGATAACATTAAGGATAAATTTAACCGAATTGCTGCAAAACACAAACTAACGAAATTCGAAAAAATGAGCATGATATTAAGTTTCGTCCAGCAAACAATAAAATATGCCAAAGATACTGAATCTGCTACTCTCCAAAATGACGAAATAAACAAAGAGTATTGCAGGTATTCGCGAGAAACTTTATTCGATAAAGAAGGCGATTGTGATTGTAAATCTCAACTAACCGCCACCCTATTAGCTAGTTTTGGTTATACCGTTGGCTACTTTACAAATGAAACTCATGCATTTATTGGAATAGCATCTTCGGAACTTGATAGTTTAAACGAACAATTTCAAGATATGTTCTTCACGAAAAAAGGGTTGAATAGAGATTTCCTTTACTGCGAAACTACAGCTGCCGGATGGGAAATTGGTCAAAAACCTGCAGACTTCTCATCTGATCAAATTATAGACTTTTATATAATAAATGAATAATAAGTTTATGAAATCAATAAAATCAATAATCTCCTGGATTATTTCACTTTCAGTGTTTTCTATAATATTTTTTGTTTCGATAAATTTGTTCTTGTCCAATCTTGTACCCCTTAAAGACGCCAAAATCCCACCCGAAACAATCGAGTTTTTCAAAAAGATTCCCGATTACATAGGGTTAAAGTTTAGGTTTAATCCGAATCCTGATCCAGCGGATTGGGGAAAATACTACGATGGCGATTTGCTTTATGTGGAAGATACTTGCTTTATTGTTTATTATGTTGCGAAAGATTCGGCTGTAGAACGACCGAAAGCAGACTTAACACTTGAGTTGGCACATGATGCAATCCCTCATTCTTTTGATGTTATGAAAAGTTATCCTTATCCATATTTGCAAAAGAACAGAAAGCTGCCGATTTATATTGCAAATTCAGATGACGCATACCAATCCATTATTGAAGAGATATATGGTGGGGATGGGGGCAGTAGTGTTGGTATTTATATATTCGAATATTCCTCGCTGGGTGCTATGGCTTTGGGTATAGTGCTTTCTCCTGAGGCTTGGACGGCATTTGATTTTAATAAAACAGAATCGTACAAAAAGACTCTTTGGCACGAAATGAATCACTATGTGTATTATTCGAACTTTAATTTTGCGACAAATACGGTTCCTCCATTGTGGTTTACCGAAGGACTGGCAGAATATTTTGCAGGTAATGAAGTGCGAAAGCAATCGGTACAGAAAAGTAAGTTGGACGACTATAGTTTAGACAAAGATTTACTCAACTCAGATGCATATTGGGTTGGATATACAGCCTTCTTATACTTAGAGGAAAATAAAGGAAAATCAAACGTCTCAAACCTCGTCACAGCCTCATACAGCCAAAACCTCAATTCTGCTCTGCGCTCATCAAACAATATAAGCAGAAAAGATTGGGATAGCGGATGGAAAGGGTATGTGAGGGGGAAGTGGTAGAAATGATTTATAACTTGTTTCATAATTTAAAAACAACTTACTTATATGTATCATTTTTGTACCATAATGTTTCAGTAGCCATTTTGTAGCACCTGATTATTGTTTTTACGTATCCAAACCTCTGTACTCACTCGCACACTCACTCTGTTTTTAGTATTCATTTTGTAGCACCTGATTATTGTTTTTTACGTATCCAAACCTCTGTACTCACTCGCACACTCACTCTGTTTTTAGTATTCATTTTGTAGCACCTGATTATTGTTTATTACGTATCTAAACCTCTGTACTCACTCTCACACTCACTCTGTTTTTAGTATTCATTTTGTAGCACCTGATTATTGTTTTTACGTATCCAAACCTCTGTACTCACTCTCACACTCACACTGTTTTCAGTATTCATTTTGTAGCACCTGATTATTGTTTATTACGTATCCAAACCTCTGTACTCACTCTCACACTCACTCTGTTTTCAGTATTCATTTTGTAGCACCTGATTATTGTTTTTTACGTATCCAAACCTCTGTACTCACTCTCACACTCACTCTGTTTTTAGTATTCATT
>JAQVPT010000013.1:9333-10844 GCA_028701945.1 Bacteroidales bacterium | reverse complement strand
ACTCACTCTGTTTTCAGTATTCATTTTGTAGCACCTGATTATTGTTTTTTACGTATCCAAACCTCTGTACTCACTCTCACACTCACTCTGTTTTTAGTATTCATTTTGTAGCACCTGATTATTGTTTATTACGTATCTAAACCTCTGTACTCACTCTCACACTCACACTGTTTTCAGTAGCCATTTTGTAGCACCTGATTATTGTTTTTACGTATCCAAACCTCTGTACTCACTCTCACACTCACTCTGTTTTTAGTATTCATTTTGTAGCACCTGATTATTGTTTTTACGTATCCAAACCTCTGTACTCACTCTCACACTCACTCTGTTTTTAGTAGCCTTTTCGCAGGTTAAATTGGTAATATAACTGCCGAGGCTAAAAGCTGGCGGGCATTTTGGAGCACTTCACTGTCAACCTGCAATAAAGTTTATTAGTTGCAATGTCCTTCAAATTAGCATTTTCTGCCCGCTTGATTTTAGCTTTTATTACCTGCTAGCTTTTTATTTGTCGTCTTTCTGATTTATTCTTTTCTTCTTGGATTCAGGTAAATAGTTTTTTGTTGAAACTACTTTTTTCCCTGATTTAATTTCAAGTTTTTTCCTAGCATCACCTGCAATTTTTCCACCCGCTTTCGCTGCTTTTTTGTTTTCAATAAATCCTAGTGGATTTGTATTTACGACTATCTCTTTTGTTGATGCTTCACCTAACATTGAGAAAATCAATTCAAGGTCTGTCATATGGTCTCTCAAATTCTGACTTTTTATACCTTTCAACTTTTTATATTCTGAGGGAGTTAAACCAAACGTTGCTTTTGAGATTTCTGCAGTTAAAATTGAGTATTCAATGTGTTCTTTAATTCCCCTGTTTTTCCATTCGTCAGTTAATTCTTCACGAATTGCAATACTACGCATTCGTTTTTCAATCCAATCGTCAGGATATCCTTTCAGTTTATAAATTTCTCGCGTTCTTTGAGTTGCTAATTCTGGATTTTCAATTTCTTCAAGTCTTTCTGAACCAACTTTTGCTAACCATAGTTTAAAAGGTTCTGCTTTCGGGGATGGAATAGATTGAATTATTCTTAAAAGTCCTTGTGCATTAGCACAATTAAGTTTTTGTTTTCCGCCTGCTGTTTCAACTGAAAGGGGGGTGACAATTTGTCCCCACCCTTGAGAAAGCTGTTCATCTCGCTTTCTCATTTTTTTCATATAATCTGTGGGATTTGGAGTGTCAGTCAATACCTGAACAACATCCGCAACTACAAAATACCATTTTTGGTCGCTTTCATTCCACACAGTTCTTATTTGCTTGCTTTCAAATAGTTTGATATTACTCATAGTATTTCAGCCTTTTTTATGCAAAAATAGCTTTTTCAATTTTTATTTCATAATCATGTTACAGATTCAATAATTATGTATTATTTCCGTGAACGTTTGTCTGTTCTGTCAAGCTTGCAGGTAACTTACTTATATGTATCATTTTTGTACCATAATGTTTCAGTAGCCATTTTGTA
>JAQVPT010000013.1:0-9233 GCA_028701945.1 Bacteroidales bacterium | reverse complement strand
GCACCTGATTATTGTTTTTTACGTATCCAAACCTCTGTACTCACTCTCACACTCACTCTGTTTTCAGTAGCCATTTTGTAGCACCTGATTATTGTTTTTTACGTATCCAAACCTCTGTACTCACTCTCACACTCACTCTGTTTTCAGTAGCCATTTTGTAGCACCTGATTATTGTTTTTTACGTATCCAAACCTCTGTACTCACTCTGACACTCACACTGACACTCACACTGTTTTTAGTAGCCATTTTGCAGGCTCATTAGTAATCAAAAACGAGGAAATTGGTATCTCTTTTGTGGTTGTCTCAGTAGCCATTTTGCAGGCTCATTAGTAATCAAAAAAAGATATTAACAAAATAATTAACTTTGGTCTCAGTAGCCATTTTGCAGGCTCATTAGTAATCTTAGACACTTTGAAATTTTGACCCTTGGGATCTTGTCTCAGTAGCCATTTTGCAGGCTCATTAGTAATCCCTATGATTATTGGAATTGGGGTTATTTATAGCCTGTCTCAGTAGCCATTTTGCAGGCTCATTAGTAATCAATAAGAAATGAGTGAAACAAGATCAGGAAAGACGTCTCAGTAGCCATTTTGCAGGCTCATTAGTAATCGATTTAACCTCGGACTTTCTTTTCGTCAAAACTTGTCTCAGTAGCCATTTTGCAGGCTCATTAGTAATCTTTTTTACTTTAAGTGAAAACCCGGTGTTTCGTGTCTCAGTAGCCATTTTGCAGGCTCATTAGTAATCTTATTGATTGCAACAATTGGTTCAACCTTTTTGTCTCAGTAGCCATTTTGCAGGCTCATTAGTAATCCTTATGATCTTGCCAAAATTTGGGAAGAGATTAGGTCTCAGTAGCCATTTTGCAGGCTCATTAGTAATCAATCTGATTTTCAACATATTGACAAATATACAAATTTGTTTTGAATTGTGCAATACGTCAAAGAACCCTTTGATACTACCACAAAGTTACGGTAAAATTACAAGCATTTTCGCAAATCTATTGTTTAGATATGACGAATTTCAGTGTTTTTAAGAGGTAAATATGCGTAAGTACAAGTGAATCAATACTATAAGCTCTTATAGAATTTTCGCAAATCTCTTAAGAAAAATTTGAATTTCGAGATTTGCGAAAATCGGGGGGTTTTGGTGAAAATACGACATGTGTTAAGTGCCAGATTATAAGATATTTACTAAAGAGGCAAAAACTGCCAGAATTGGTCATTTTCGCAAACCTCGGCTGCAAATGACGAAAATTGGAGATTTGCGAAAATTATTTGCCATGCAAAAATGCGATAAAAATACGCAACTAACAATAAATCAGTATTGTAGATGTTTTTTTGATTTTCGCAAATCGTTTTGGCTTACACAACAACAATTTCGTTGGCTTCGTATTCATTCTCGGGATAGCGGTTTATGTTGCAATAGCAATTTACACAAAGGGTATAATACACCACCGAATCGGTTTTTTTGTTTACGAGGGTTTCAATTGTGTTGCGAATTTTTGCAAACTGCGATTTGCTAAGCATGCACTCAAACACACTTTTGTTTACTCTGCGCCCGCAGGCTTCGAGCAATTTAGCTATTTTGCTTCGTTTGCGTGTACTGCTTACATCGTAGGCTATTACTACGAATAGTTTTTTGGCTTTGGCTGTTACCATTTTGCAATATAAGGTTTATATGTGTCGGCTTCGCCCGAAATGTATTGCGCTAGAGCCGATGTTTGAATAGAAATAATATCCGAAAAACGTCGTTTTTCGCCCCGATAGGTCTCGTAACGATGCAGGCGTTCGTAAATGTTTTGGGTTAGCTTGCTTTTGCTTTCGTTGCTAAGCAGGCCTTTTATTATTTCCATTTTTTCTTTTTTCTGTATCAGGCTTATCACCACTCTATCAACAGCCTGTTGCCTGAACAATTCGATAATGTCGAAAGCCAGACTGGGCTTATGGGTTTGGGGTACGTGCAAAAAGCTGATGGCCGGATTTAGTCGTGCTTTCATAATTGCCTGAGTGATGCGGGCATATAAAATGGCATAGCCATAGTTCAGCATCGAGTTTACCAAATCTTTGGCTCCCTTGCGTTTGCGTCCTCTAAAATCGCTTTCGTCGTCAATCAGTTCGGCTACCATTTGCCAGTACAAAGCGGCTGCTTGTGCTTCTATGGCAATACATTCTTTTCGATACTCGCCCGGCAGTGAATACTTCACCGACTTTGCTTTTTTTGCCAATACACTTAAGTTGTCGATTTTTTTCTTGAATAGTTCAGCAAATCCTTCATCGGCGGTTTTGTGATATTTGTTGAAATACTTCAGCAGGTTTACCTGATTTCTGATTTTGGCTTCTATAATGGTTTGTGCAATGAAGCACGCTTTGTGATTGTCGGATGCCTGCATTTGTTGCACCCATAGTTTGTTGTCGGTAACAAAGGGGCTATGCAGCGTGGCGTATAGTTCGCCTGTGTTCGAAAAAAATGAAACGGCAATTTGTTGCTGCGCACATTCGTAGAGTAGATCGGTAGATAATGAAACACCCTTGCTGAGAATGCTGATATGGCCAAGGTTTTGTATGGGAACCTGTATGGGTTTCTGTCCTCTGTTTTTTACTGTGATTTTTCTTGCCGCAATCCCAACAAAACTGCCAAAACGGTTTACCACCAGTTCTTTTGCCTCAGCTTCAAGTTTTTGATATTGTAGTTTGCGTTTTTTTATTAAATCGGCGGCTTTAGGTTTTTGGGCTTTTATTGTGGTTTCTACAGGTTTCGCTAAGGGCTTACCGGTAGTTGTTGTTGCAGTGTTCTCCCGAAACAAACGACTGCGGTTTTTTCGATATTTTGCAGTAAAAAACTGAATATATTCAAATTGTTTGATAATGTGTTTCTGCTGACTGCTGTTCGAAGCCTTCATTAAGCGACTGATGTTGTCGGCAACACAGGCATCTACGTGTTCCAGTTGCGATGCAGGCAGCAGTTGTGCATAGAATGTTTTGTAGCCCTGCAATGTTTTTTTTACAATTCCTGTTCGTAGTTGGGGTTTTGATTGAAATGCCTGATTGATCTTTTCTGTCATTCGTTCTTTTTTTGCATCACTCAAGCTGATATTGCTTGCAGAGAAGCTAATGCCCAGAAAATCGAAGCCTTGATGAATTTCTCTAATTTCGGGTGCAGCCTTTAGTGTGAGTTGCAATTTGCGGAGTTCTTCGCCCATTACCGACATGGCTTCTAATGCCTGTTCGCTGGTTTGCGTTAAAATAACAAAGTCGTCGGCATAGCGCACCAGTGAGAAGTTGGCTTGCAGCAGTGCATTGTCGAATGGTGTTAGATAGAGGTTTGCCAGCAGTGGCGAAACAATACCTCCCTGTGGCACACCCTTGCTATTGTCTTCCCATTTTACGCCGTGTTTCACTTTACCCATGCTAACACATAGCTTAATAAAATCGAGCATGGCTTCGTCTGCAATAATTTTACCCAGCATATCGAAAAGTATGCCCTGATTAATATTGTCGAAATATGATTTTATGTCGGATGCCACCATAAACCGGTTGTGTTCCACCGTAATGGCATGCTTCACTCGTTTCACTGCTTTTATGGCACCTTTTCCGTAGCGGTAGGCATAACATGCCGAAGAGAGTTGCTTGTCGATAATTGGATAAAGCAGTCGGTTTACTGCCTGTTGCACTATTTTATCGCGCACACTGAGCAAACCAAGGCTGCGGAATGAATGGTCGCTCTTAGGTATTTGTGTTTTTTTATAGGGTAGGGGAATGTACTTTCCCTCACTGATCTCGGTGGCCAACAATTCTACCTCGCTTTTGGCTTTTCCCGAGAACTCTTCTACCGTAACCTGATCGATGCCACCGGCAGTGTTTTTGTTTTTCACATCGACCCATGCTTTCCAGAGGGTTTCGCTTTTGCAGAGCTGTTTAAATAATCCGGTGGTATTCATGCTGAAGGCGGTATTTGCCCATACCATAATTGGTAGCGCTGCCCACCTGCACATATTCGCCTGCTTTAAGTATGGGAATTAAGGGTTTTATGTTTTCATCGAGTATTTGGTAGTGGATTGTGCCGGTATAGCCTTCTAACCACATGTCTTTCGTAAGCTTCTGGTTGTGCAGCACAAGGTCGATTTTTACCGTTTTCACAGCAAAGTTAAACCCGGTGCAGTACTCTTTCAGTAATTGTGTGTTGGGCAAGGGGCCATCGCAATACAAATATTGCAGCAGCATCATTCGTTTCAGCAGATGATATACAAAATCGCCAAAACCCATGTTGAAATTATGCTTCTGAGTTTTGTACAACTTCACAGGGCTATGCAAGCTAAGGGCAATGTGCTTGATATTGTTGTGGGGAATTGAAAAATGGTGAAGTTTTACCACCTCAGGTGCTGGACTTAGTTTCCCTCGCTTGAGTTCGATAGCTTGCAGCAATGCATCGCTTGCCGAAACAAACTGTATATTGCTGTACCCAACCGAAGCAAAAATATTGGGAAGACGCGGCAATAAATAGGGCAGTAGTTTTGCAAACTTACCGAACAAGCTCAAGCGAATTGTAATAAACGGTTCGATAGGTGCTTGCTCCCAGGCAATGGAATAACCACGGGGGAATGAATTGCGCATTTCGGCCAGTAGCTCCGATCCGGCAATCTGTTCTTCGGTGAGCGTTTTCGCAGCAAATTCGATTTCATTCTTGCCGCTGTTCCTGTTTTCTTCATCAATCCGGTGTAAACAGGTTTCAATGGCTTTGTGCAACACTTCGCCAAAAGCAAGACTCTTCGAAAGCCCTTCTTCATCACAAAACACAAGATACACCGGAGTAATTCGGAGTTTATTAAAACTTATTATTTCAGGAATTGTCATTGTTGGATTATGTCGAATTGGCCGTAACCTACGTTGGTTTTGGCACCGAGGCCATAGTAAAGTATTATTTGTTCAAATAAATCGTGTTTCTCTTTTGCTGTTAAAATCGCTCCATTCTTCAAATCAAAATTAAACTGTATGCTTACACCTGAAGGGATTTTTAAAAACAAAACCGGATTCGGGTTTTTTAGTGGGCTAGGGTGGCGAGTAATTGCATCATCAGCTAAAATTCTACCTTTTGAATCGCCTTTTACAATAAATGCATCATGAAAAATGTCTTTTTCGTATATGGATAAATGAGATTTCATCTTCCCATTTTTATCTTTTTTGGTAGTATCTTTGTTTATTCCATCGAAAATTTCTCCCTCGATATCTTTTATTTTTTTATAATGCTTATCAGTTATGTCCTCCGGCTTAGCTAATGACTCAAAACCGGCAACTTTAAGTTCAGACAACATCTGATGTAAAATAAAAGCCTTTGCTTTTTTAATTTTGTTGGTAGTTTTTTTATGCTTATCGAATTGTGGGAAAGCCGAACGCAAAGCTCCTTTAACAGATGATGCAGGTATGCATGGCATTCCGCTTGTATAATCGAAATACATTCCGAGTTTTAATTCGCCTTCGACTGAGGTTTCGTGTTTCATCCCTATGCCCGTTATTACTCCGGGATATTGCGTTTTTAATTCAAACTGATTTTCAAGAGAAGCTGTTAATAAATCTGATTTTTCAATACTCTTCTCAAAAAGCAGTAACTTATTTCGAGCTGCAATTGTAGCTTTTTCACCTCTTTTATAATCGCCATTGATGTCGTAAACAATTCCTTTAAAGTACTGCTTCTGATAAAAAAGCCCGATATTTCTAATTTTTTCAGCCATGATTCTCATTTTTTATTTCAACAAATTCGTAGGTGCGCATCATTAGTTTTAAAGCCGTTGCTGCATCAAGCACATCGTTTTTTAGTAAGCGTAATTTACGGATATCGTTATCTTTATCAGCAGTGCAACTTTCGTTCAATAGCGTTTGTCCGGTATAATTACCATTGGAAGAATATGTTATTTTGCCACTTGACTTAAGAATAAAAGCAATGGATTCAACCATTTTATTACGCAGTTTGTCATCCGATTTCATGTTTATAGCAAGCGCTGCAGAAAGACCGTTTTGGATTATCATTGCACCCAGCGATGAAACATATCCTTTGTAAAGGCTGTTGATTTTGCCGGGTTTTTCAATTATATGTTGCTGAATTGCCTTGTCGGCATTACTCAACCAAGAATTTACTTGTTTCATAATTATTCGCTTTTAAAATTACTTATTGTACAAACACCATAACCTATGCTTGCATTAGCGCCTATTTGTACGTTATTGCCGTTAACATGAGTATCAAAATTGTCTGTATCACAATTGCGTGCAGTAAAAAAATAAAACTTAGCCTGGCGTGGTACAATTTGTTCGTACCATAAGTTTTTACTTTGTCCGTTTTCGAGATTATTTCGAGCAATAACCGGCAAGTTGTAATCGCTACAAAGATCTTTAAAATCCTCATCTGAAAAAATGACAATGTCGGTGCTTAGTAATTTTTTAAGATTAGGGACATCTGTTTTATACTCATCAAAAATAAAGTAATCTTCAATTTGCATGTTATCCATTTTATTGCCAATTATTAGTGTTTTCTTATCAAGCTTTGGCAGTTCTTCTACTTCTTTCCGCAAAGCAATTACATCAATATTAAATAATTCGGAATCTTCAATAAATTTCTCTAAAACCGATTTACATGTGGCATGATAAAACAGCTTTACATTGCTTCGAGCCGGAATACTCAACAAACTTGCCTGATGAAAGATATGCGAACCTTTTTTCATTCCCTTACTACCTTTATTATCTCCTTCCCCGAAAATTTCGTCTGCCATCTTTTTATCCTTCACAGGACCTTCTTCAAAAAACTCGCGAAAGGCACCCTTTAGACTACTTGAGTAAATGCAAGGTAAGTTATCGGCAGGGTCGCGTTGAACTAAATTGTCAATTACTCCTGCATTGCTATTGCCACTGCCAGCATGTAAATGCGTTTTTGCAGTGATGATGTACATTTGTGTTTTCATATTATTCTGTATTGTTTTTCGATTTCTGTTATTGTAAAATAATTATATCCAATTTGTCTGAATCCGTATTTTAGTTTGTTCGACTCAGTATTTTCGTCATAATCAGCCGGTAAAATTCCAATTGGATTGGGTACACACACCAATTCTCCGTATAATTCATCAAGGAAAGGAGCTTCTGCATAAATTACCGAGCCTCTAGACAGTAATTCGTACTTTTCACTTTTCCTCAAAGCATCATTCATTTTTTCAGTTAACACAAAAACCTTAGTGTCTGCCTTGCTTTGCAAATGTTGAAAGCTAACTGTATTTGTTATTGCCAGCAGTACATTGGCACTTTGGAGTAATTCTTTTGAAACCAATGCATCGCTTATAAACACAATTTTATAATAGCACTGAATATTACACCCGCTATAAATTAATGTATTATGTTCTTCTTGCAAATAATCGTGATCGTGAATACACTTATCTATTTTCATATGAAACAAGGATTGATCGGCTCCCATATTGATAATACCATTACTTAGTTCGCCGTCCTTGAGTTCACGCGAAAAACACGCGAAAAATGCGAAAGAGAATTTTTCATTCTTATCAGATTTATTTAGCCTTTTAAATGTTTGCTTAAAAAAGCTATCGTTGTCTGTTTTTCCCGAATAATCTTTTTTTATTCCAACTTGTTGCGATTCTCCAAAAACGGATATCTGTTCATTGTCTTTTTCAATCAACAATTCACCCTTGTCTTCAAGATACTTTTTGGGGTCATAAGCCGATAAAACCGAAGCTCTACCTTGTTCAAGATTTTGTTGCAAAAGAATGTCTCTTTCTTCAAGCTTATTATTTTTGTCTTTTTGATACAAAAAACCTTCCGGCAAAATGTATGAAGTTTCGTCTCCATTTTGGGGTTTGATAAATACAGGAGAAATACTTTCAATAATTCCAAAATCTTTTTTCATTCCACTAAAGCCTCCATGTTTACCAATAAGATATGTAGCTTCTTGTGTTGTATGTTTTGGTGCAAGCAAACCTTTGCTTCTCAAAAGTTCGTAGCGCAGCATACCTAAAATGGTTGTTTGTTGTGGATATTTTAATCCCTCAACTAAATAGTTAATTTTGTCGTCATTAGCCTTGTCGCCAAAGCTATTTTCGCCGCCGAAGAAATAGTTTCCCACCGGAGTAAGTGTTATTAAATATTTATTTTTCATCTTCAAGTCCTTTAATAAATCTACAAATACGAATAATTGAATAAATCTCGGTTAAAGCAGCTTCAGTTTCTTCTGTGTTTTTGGGCATTTTAACTAAAAATATATGCTCAATAAGATTTTTAGTTTTATACAGATACTCTGCTTTTGTTGCTCGCTTGAGATTTTTTCCTCCCTTTAAATGTAATTCTTCGTCAGTAACATAATCTTCGAAATTGTTTTTAAAAAAGTTTTCTATACGTATTTTATTAAACCAAATAAGCTCTATAGTTTTATAATTATCACGTAAAAAATACCCTACCGAATTTAAAAAGCTTTTTTCTTTGGTTTCTAAATTTTCATCAATTGCATGCAAAACATCTTTAATTATTCGAAAGGTATTTGGATTATCACCTTTTTCGAAACTTGTTTCAAGCTCACTGCCGCTATGCTTTAATACCCTTATTGCAACAGCATTGCGATTATCGGAGAGACTTTTTGCCTGTAAAAGCAAATCATCAACTTTTGTAATTGCCTCAAAAAGTGGAAACTTGTAGTAAGTAATGCTAATGCCATAACTTAAGCTTACGCCTTTATAATCTTTCATAGCTTCAGCAAAAGATTTATCCACAGCATCAATCAAATCGAAAATGTTTTGATTACCATAACTTATTGGTGCAAACATCAAGAGGTCGTCTCCGCCAATGTAAATTGGAATGGCTCCATAATTTCGCACTGCTTTATCGCAACTTACAGCCCAGTTAAATAAAGCTTCCGAAAATTTTTGAAGTTTAACAATATCTCCATTAAGTTCTTTTATTGCTGAACCAATTTTGTCGCCATCGGCTTTAATTATAGCAATATATTTATGATGTGGTTTGAATTTGTCTCCGGCAGCGTTCTTTAATTCAGAAATAAAGTCTGTTTCTTTATCATCCACATCGCCATTGTTCTCATTCCAAAGATGCTTATTTACCAACTTCTTATATGTTTTCTGAAGTACTCCTTTAAAATGCGAACTAGCAATTTCCATTATCGACTCAAAACGAATGTTGCCGTTGATGTCTTTTAAAGCTAGGCTATTCCCTTTTTCATAATTATTCTCTGTA
>JAQVPT010000230.1 GCA_028701945.1 Bacteroidales bacterium | reverse complement strand
AAATATTCATTCTCTCATGAATGAAGTAGAAATAATATTTGAAAATGTTCTCTTTAATTTTTATCATTATTCAACATTAGTTTTATCAGTGTGTTATGATTTTGAGTTTTTGAAAAGCGCCATATGGTACAGTACCCGACTCTCGAAGCTATAATAATCTGGATACTTGTAGTGGATTTATTTTTTTTATCATCGCTGTTTTATTAATTGTGTAAATAGTATAATCTTACCTAGCAAATCACCACCAACCTTTTCCATCACCATAAGCTATGAAAATTAGACCGAGAAAAGAAATCAGCACATATAACCATAAAAACAAGAGTTTTCTCCTTCTTAGTTTACAATCTTCATTTTTGTATTTTCTAACTATTACTTTAAATTTACTTTTCCATAAAAAACGAAAATAATTTAACATAAGAAGAATTGTTGAAGCAGAAATTGTAACAAAAATAGGTATTTCAACTCTTGAAACTAATTTCATATCAAATACCAAATCCAGCAAATAAATAATAGAACATATATTAAGAAACATAATAAATGAAACACCGAGTATTGCATTTAATTGCGGATTATCATTCTCTCCCCATTTTTTCAGATTCCAAGTGTATAAACGGTAAAACAAATATTCAAATAAATACTTCATAATTATTGGTCTATAAAATAATTTCTTATATCTCTTGTCATTCTGTAATCATTGTAACTTCCATACATAAATTGTTTCTGTCTATATGTCGGAACGTTGTATGTCTTATCTTGATATTCATGCTTGTATAAATCAATTCGACCAGGTCCAGGTGGAAGTGGTTCAAAAACACCAAAAGCATCCATACCAAAATAGATTGAACTTAATACGAATCCAGTAAACCCACCAAAAGTTCCAAAAGCACTCATTCCAATATCAAGTATATTTTTACACCCCGCATAATTATTTCCATTACTAAAATTATATATTGCATCTACGGTAGATAGAGTTGCTCCATAATAAAAGAAGACCCTCCCCATTGATTTGAAGCTATTGGCTTTATTTACTCTAGCTATTTTAGATCCCGTCCATTGATTTGCTCCGCTGTTTAAACCATACCATTTATTGTTTATCCCTCTCCACATACCATTATTCCTAAAATAATATTCTCTGCCAGATATAAGATTGAAGCTTCCAACAGCAACATTTACATCTGATAAATAATCACTAAAACCATATTGTGTGTTATTTGAATAGCCATACCTAAACCCTGATTCCAATGAATTTGGTAATATCATCCTGTCAGCGCTGTAATTCAAAGAAATAGTATTACTCCCTTCATACTGATGGTTATTAAAACTTGAAGCAAAAACACTAATCCCTTCCTCATTTATAGTCACATCAAACCCACTTGCTTCATAGGTTTCACTACGCAATGTCTTTCCATTTTCATCTATAAAATTAATTGTTTGCTCTTCTACACCTCCATTTGTATTAACATGTGTAACCTCCCCTGTTTTAATATTTAGATCCCACTCATCGTCAAGTTTTCCAGATGGATCAATTCTGACAATAGGATTATTCTGGCAGTAATTATATGGTGTAACCCATATTCGTTTTTCTTTCATAGGGTCTGCGCTTGTCCAACGTCCTATCCAAGCAGCATAATACCTCGCCCCATAATAGTAAAGTCCCGTTTCCTCATCTCTCTCCTTGCCAACATATTTGTAACGCTTCAAACTTACTTCCGCTTCCGAACTTCCAGCCCTGTAACTTGTAATTCCGAACGGGTGGTATTCTTCATAACTTATTATTGCAGCACTTGTATCCAGCTCCAGACAGGCTGAACCCAAGTGATTAGAGTATTGGTATCGAGTGGTAGTTGTTGGTTTTAGTAAAGTAATGCCATTATTTATGTACAAGACATCTATAATAACAAAGCGATCTCTTTCTTCTGAGACATGAACAGTGTCACGTTTTGTGTAGGTGGTTGTTCCAACATATTTGTAAAACATTTCGTATCCACCAATATAGTACCTTTCCTCGCGGATATTTCCAGGCTTAACTACTACTTTTCGTGTTCTGTTGCCTTGAGCATCGTACTGGTAATATGAAGTTACTGTGCCGTTGCTAGCTTCCATTAACTCATCACGGTACGTCCAAACCATACTTGTAAGGTGAGGCATAGAGAGCATGTTGCCATGTGCATCGTAAGTGTAAACATTTGTAGAGCCACTGTGTCTTAACAATCTATTTGTTGCTGTATCATAAATGTAATCACGAGTCCACTGATTAACTGAGTACATTTGGGTAATATTGCCCAATGCGTCGTAAGAATACTGTTGCGTGTAAGTTTGCATTGCATTACTTCCAGTATTGGGAACAGGAATGTTATTTACAAAATCCGTATCTGCTGGCATTTGCAAACTTGTTAATTCTCGACCTGTAGCTTCAACCAGCCTGTATAAAGCATCATATTCGTAAGTTGAAACAGGATCAATAACAGTATTGTTAAAATAAATCGTTTGCTGTGCGTCGTCTTCAACCTGAGTAATGTTACCAACTGAGTCGTAAGAATAATTAAGATCTTGTAAAATATCGTTTCCGGTATTTCGGGTTGTAAGCAATTGTATTAATCTAAAGTTTTCTTCATCGTAAGTAAATGTAGACTCTGATCCATTCCCATAAACAACTTTGGTTCTTTGCCCTCGTGCATTGTAATCAATGTTGCTAATGTAATAAGAACTACCTCTTTTTACCTGCACCAACAATCCTCCCTTGTTATAAACATATGTTGTAACATAGTTGTTTGGTTGCGTTATGTTCACAGGTCTGTTCAAAGCGTCGTAAGTTGTTTGTACGGTATAAATTGTTGTTTGCATCAATACAGTTAACGCCCAGTTTGTTGTACCAGAGTAACCGGCATGAAATTGTTTCTTCAAAGTTAGCAAATTATATTTAAAGTCATACAAATCATGAGTGGTTTTTCCATCTTGTGATTTAATTAAATAAACTTGTCCAATGTTGTTCAAAGTAGCATTAGTTCCATACTGTATTATTTCAACAGTTTTACTGCTTCCAGTTCCAACTTTTAGATAAGTATCAACTGGTCTAAGTAAATCGTCGTAGGTTTTAATGGTTCTCTGATCTCTGCTGTCCCAAACATAAATCGGCAATTTCGCCGCATTGTAAATAATCCAACGTTTACCAGAGTCAATATTGCTAGTCATAATTAACTGACCTGCCATGTCGTAAACATTTTGGGTCATTGTACGTTCAAGAGTATCTTCTACTTCAATTACCTGCCCAAGAATGTTGAGGTTTTGAGTTGTAATAACATTACCAAAGGTTCCGTTATCGTCGATAGTTTTAAAGGCTACACCAAGTGGACTAATCAAAACTGTTTGTGGAGTATCGTAGTGTGGAGAGCTACTATCACAATCATTCTGGTCGTAATTTTTCTGTTCCCAGGCATTAAATTCTACTTTAGATGTTGTGCCATCAGGGAAATCTGTTTTGATAAGTCTTCCTGCAGGATCATAGTGCATTATAGGAGTAACTCCGTACTCCATAAGCTCGTCTTCGGCTACATATAACTCATTGCACGAGAACCAAGGCTCGTACTGTTTAATTACATTGCCCTTGTTGTTATAAATTATGCGACCACTTGCAACAAAGCGAGTGTTGCATTGAACTTCCTCTTTTATACCTGTTGTTGGATTAAGTTGCCAAGCCAAACCATCTTCGGCAGATGCTTTTATTAAAATTGGTTGCCCAAGGCCGTTTGAATATTCGTAGGTGTCGAAATAAACTGTGTAGACTCCATGTACAGTTTTTGTCCTTACATAAGCAAAGACAGGTTTTTTGTTTTTAACAGGCATGCCGTTTTCATCATAAACAGGGTTGTCTTCTTCATCCAAAACTTGCCTGCCCCAGTTATCAAGAATATATTCGTATTCGACGGTAGGTGAACTTATGGAGTCACCTTCACCCTGCGAACCAAACAAAGCTTGTTTTGTAACCATCCCCAAGCCGTCGATACTCATTTCAATTCCGTTACCATTTGGATCTTCGAGATAATAAGGTTGCATAGCCACATAATTATTATCGAGGTAGCTGGAGTTGTTCAAAGCATCAATAACCTGTATTGGCAATAGATAATAATCGTCAAAAACAATTTCGGTAGCATTACCCAAAGGATCATATTTGCACACTGGTAAATAAAAGTTTTGAATGTCAAACTCAACGTATTCCGATGGCATCCAGTATTCAGTATCGTTGTTTTCAGGCGCGTACCCGGCATCGGAAAGTATGGTTTTTAATTCCGAAGATGTTGGAGCATTTGTCCGTCCATCGGCAACAACATGAGCATTAATTAATGCATCTGTCATGGCCAGTGTAAAGCTTTTATATGGCAAACCATGAGCAGATGTGCTTCCTAAGCTAAGTGGATTTTCACAAGTTGAGTCGTAAAACAAAGTTTTTTGATGCTGAATTATTTCTTTGTCAAGATTCTCATAATCCGAAAAATCCTCAATTGATAGTTTTGAGCTGCTTGTTTCAAAATCAAAAACTTCATAATTTTTTGTTTGGTATGGTACTCCAATTCTGTGAAAACCTGTATTTTCATCCGAATTAAAAAATGAATTTTCTTTAACAGAAACAAGGGTTTTGTCTTGTCCTGAGACAGCATTTGTTAATCTTTTATAAGCAACTGTTGCCTGTTTTTTTGGATTTCCAAATTCGTCATACTCCAAATTTAAAGTATGTACTATTCTCGGATCTGCCTGAACTCTCTCATAATTAAGGTTTATGCTTTCGCTTGGCAAAACCATGAAAACAGCATGTTTGTTTTTATGCAGATTTTGTTTTATAGTAATTTTGAAAGAGTTTTCGGTAACAGAATAAGGAATGCCTTCTTTTTCTGAACCATCCTGAGAGTATATTTCTTGTCTTAAGGCACTGCCTCTAAGCACTCTGGCAGCTTCCCGCTTTTCCTGAATATTTAGACCTTCGGGCAAAATTGTATCAGGCAAAAGCCAATCATTTGTTTCAGCATCAAAATATTCTTGTTTGTACAAATCCGAAATTGCATCTGCATTTTTATAAAATCCAGTATGAAACCAAGTTTTGGTGTACATTGGGTAGGTGTCGCCCTCAGAAGGGTTTATGCTACCTCCAATAGTCCCAAAATCATCTGTATCCCATTGTTCTACCATTCCAAAACCTCGAAACTCACGTTCATATCCATCAAAATATCCATGATGATAAGCATAGCGACTAACATATTTGCTATTTGTTGGCTCATCATAAACCTCAATTCTTTCAACAACATGTACAGGAAATCCCAATTTTGTAATCCATGGTTTTCCAGCTTTTTTGTCTTGCAAATAGAATTTAGTTGATGGAGTATAAAACAAACTACGAGTTGCACCCATGTTGTTATTTATCTGGTTAAGTAAAAATGGCTTTTTACCTCCTGTTAACTCAATATATTTAATTCGTTCGGGTTTACCGGGCAGTGGAGTTGACCACACCAATGCCGAAGTTCCGTTGCCTTCGATATCGAAAACACTAACATTTGTCAACGAGCCCACTTTTGGAAAAGTAGGAATAAGAATTGTCTCGCTCCACGAATTTCCAGATAAATTTTTCCAGTAATTTGTTTCGTTTACTCCAAGATAAATTATGTCGGTTGTGCCGCTGCCATCAATATCTACCATACGAAGGCGTGATGGGTCGAACATATCGGAACTGTCGAATCGTGGAGCATTTTTCATTTGCACTTTTTTGCCAAATTTTCCGTAACCAAGATTTGGCCAGTAACAAATACTACCGTTTTTTATGCGAACAATGTCGGTTAATCCATCGCCACACATATCTGCAAGAAAGATTGTTTGCTGCAATTCGGAAAAGATTACACGAGGACCGTTTTCTTCGTCAATTGCCTTGCTTATGCGTTGTAGATTTCCATAACCTTCTTTACTTTTGTAATATGAAACCAGAAA
>JAQVPT010000229.1 GCA_028701945.1 Bacteroidales bacterium | reverse complement strand
CACCTTCTTCCACAATTTCTTTAACAGTTTTCGAATCATCTAAATCTGGTTCCTGGGCGAGATACCCTACTGAATATTCTTGCGAAAAAACAACTTCACCTTCAAAGGCCTTATCAATACCAGCAATTATTTTTAATAATGTAGATTTTCCAGAACCATTTAATCCTATAATTCCTATTTTGGCTCCATAGAAAAATGATAGGTAGATATTTTTTAGAATTTGTTTTTGTGGTGGAACTTTCTTTCCAACATTAACCATTGAGAATATAATCTTTTGCTCGTCGCTCATAATTTTTAATTTTTAATAACTGTAAAATTACGTAGAGTTTTTTGATTATCACAATATGATGATGGAATTGTTTTGGTGCTTAGTGAGTATGACATCCTTTGAGATTTCGCTCAATGCAACGTCTCATTCTCCTTGTATTGTGCTAAGTCATAGTCTAAACTCAGAAGTTCTGAAGCCATCAAAGACTTAAAAATAAACTAATGAACCTACTCATCATCACGACTACTGATTATTTCTTCTTTTTTATATTTAATTGCTTCGGCAATATTGACAAGGTGGTCTCCAAGTATTTCACAAATTGTAATAATATCAACATAAATTACACTAGACTCGTAGGAGTATTTTTTATTTTTTAGATTAAGGTTGTTTTGTTTTTTTAATTTTGTACGTAAATCATCGATTTGATCTTCGATTTCCATAATTTCTGAGATATCAACCTTGTCGTGTGTCATATCGCATAGCATATCAAAAGTATGTTCAAAGCTTTTGTCTAACAGATCAAACATCTGAAAAACATCATCTTTTTGCTCAGGAATGAACTCTATCTTTTTCTTGTGCTTTCTATTTAAAGCTCTGGAGAGATTAAAACTACAATCTGCTAATGACTCGATATTATCACTTATTTTAAGCAAAGTCCTTACTCTTCTTGCACCATCTATACTAAGCTCACCTTCGGAAACACTTGTTAGATAATTGGCAATTTCAGCCTCAAGGTCATCCATGATTTGTTCGTTTTTCGCAATCTTTTCGCTGAGTTTTTTAAACTTTTTCTCATCTGTTTCAAGAAAAAGTTTTCTCACCTGATTGAACATTTTCACTGATTTCATTCCATATTCTCCAATTTCTTTTCTTGCTTGTAAAAGTGAGAGTTCTGAGGTCGAAAGCATTCCTGTTTGAATAAATTTTAAGCCAAATTCTTCTTCCTCATCTTTTTTCTGTCTTACAAGCAGACAAACGATTTTTTCGATATATTTAACAAACCAAATCTGCATAAGAACGTTTGCAATATTGAACACCGTATGAAAAATTGATAATGCTACCGGAACAGCAATAGTATTTGTATAAGGGGAAAACCCTTCGATACTTTCGGTAATATTTGCCACACCCAACATAATCGGTTTAAACAACGCCAACACCCAAATCGTACCTATAACATTAAATATAAGGTGAGCGGCGGCTGCCCTTTTTGCAGATGTGTTTGCAATAAGCGAAGCCAATATCGCAGTTACAGTAGTTCCAATATTTTGACCAAGTATCATTGCAGCAGCCATTTCGTATCCAATCCAGCCATTATAGCACATTACCAAGGTTAATGCGAGAGTTGCTGATGATGATTGGATAGCAACAGTAAGCAATGCTCCAATTCCAAGAAAAATCAATATGCTAAGAAATCCCATATCAGTATAGGATTGTAAAAAAGTCAATATCTGTGGATTTGTACTTATATCAGGAACAGAATCTTTAAGCATATCGAGCCCAAGAAATAATAATGCAAATCCCATTACTACCTCACCCCAGGCTTTAAGTTTACTTTTTCTCGAAAAAACTAACGGAAAACCTATCCCAATTAATGGTAATGCTAAAGTGCTAATTTTCACTTTAAATCCTATTAACGATATAATCCATGCCGTTACGGTAGTACCAACATTCGCCCCCATAATAACACTAATTGACTCAGTAAGGGTCATTAAACCAGCATTAACAAAACTGATAACCATTACTGTTGTTGCCGATGAAGACTGAATAATTGCAGTTATCGCAACTCCTGTCATTACCCCAAAAAAACGTGTTGAGGTCATGGCTGATAAAATTTTACGCAAATTATGCCCTGCTACTTTCTGTAGAGCTTCACTCATAAGTTTCATTCCAAATAAGAATAAAACCAATGCACCCAACAAAGTCAAAAAATCAATAATTCCGTATTCCATTAAGCAAGATATTTAATCCTGCAAAAAAACACTTTTAATTAGAATTCACAAAAAATTATAATGTAAACATTAATATAAATTTTAGTTTTAAAAATATTTATTGCATTTTTATAGTATTAATCTTACTTTTGCAGCCTTAAATAAAATTTATGTGGCATAAAATAGCAGGTATAATTTTACGAAACAGAATCGCTCTGCTCATTTCTATGGGAGTAATTACGGCATTTATGGCATGGCAGGCAACGAAGATAGAAATGGACTATCACTACGCTAACATGTTATCAGAAAATGACCCAGTTTATATTGATAAAGTTAAATTTCAAGAAATATTTGGAGACGAGGCGAGTGGCATCGTAGTTGGTTTTTCTGACACAAGTTTGTTTGATTATGACAGATTTTTAGCATTCCAAGAATTATGCGATGAACTTGAAGAAATAGAAAATGTTGCTTCTGTTTTAACTGTTTCACAAGCAGTTAATCCACGCCAAGTAACAGTTGTTGATGAAAATGGAAGTAAGAAAAGAGAATTTGAATTTTACCCAGTATTTCCTGAAAAAATTTCATCACAAGCTGAACTAGACAGCATAAAAGACGTTTTCTTTTCCTTACCTTTTTACCAAGGTATGCTTTATAATTCGAGCGAAGACGTTTTTTTAATGAGCGTTGCTTTAAATAAGGAAATACTAAACAGTAAAGCCAGAATTCCTGTTGTTCGTGAAGTAGAAAAAGTACTAAAGGAGTATTCCGCTAAAGAAAATGTTGAAATACATATCTCAGGCTTACCGTTTATAAGGACAAAAATGATGGATCTTATTAAAACAGAAATCATTTTGTTTATAATCCTTGCGGTTTTAATAGTTATAATCATATTATATTTATTTTTCCGATCTTTTAAAGTTATTGGCGTAGCAATAATTGTTGTGGGCGTAAGTGTCATCTGGGCATTGGGGCTGATGGGGATATTGGGCTTTAAAATTACAGTCCTTACTGGGATGATACCTCCCTTACTAATTATAATAGGAATACCTAATACTATATTTTTACTAAATAAATATCACACTGAAACTGTTGCACATGGGAACAAAATACTTGCTTTACAACGAGTTATCTCCCGAATCGGGAATGCAGTTTTTCTAAGTAACTTAACAACCGCTGCTGGATTTGCTACTTTCATAATCACTAATTCTTCATTATTAGTACATTTTGGAATTATTGCTTCGTGTGGTATTCTTTTTACTTTTTTATCAGCACTGATAATTATTCCGTCGATATTTAGTTTCTTACAACCGCCCTCAAACAAATACACTAAACATCTTAAAAATAAACTAATAGTAAAAGTAGTAAATGTATTAAGCAAAATAGTAACCAAACATAGACCTAAAGTTTATATTACAGTTGCAGTTATTGTTGTTGTAGCTATTTATGGTGTAACTCTAATCGAAAGAACAGGTTATATAATGGATGATGTGCCCGAAAGTGCAACACTTACTATCGACTTAAAATATTTAGAAAAGCACTTTAACGGTGTAAGTCCTCTTGAAATTGCTATTCAATCAAAAGACTCATTGACAGGAACAGAAATGGTTGATCAAATACAAAAGATAGACTCTTTACAACAAAGACTTACTAAATATAAAGAGTTATCACGCTCTTTATCGGTAGCAGACGCAATGAAATTCCTATATCAGGCATACAGTAAAGGAAGTGTGGATAAGTACTGTCTTCCTCCTAATCCCAAAACTTATGAAACAATATTAGATAGGCTTCCAAAAGGCTCAAACGAAAATATTGCAAAGTCTTTTATTGACAGCACTTTTACTATCACTAGAGTTAGTTTAAACATTGCAGATATAGGCACAAACCGTATGAAAAAGCTTTTACCTAAGATAAAGCAAGATATTTACGATATTTTTCCTCAAGATAAATACAATATTATTATTACAGGTTCTACGGTAGTTTATTTTACTGGGACAACATATTTAATAAATAATTTATTTATCAGTTTATCGCTTGCATTACTTATAATTACTTTATTAATGTTTGCCCTACAAAGATCTGGAAAAATGGTTATGATTGCCTTAGTGCCAAACATAATTCCTATGCTTGTAACTGCGGCACTTATGGGATATTTCGGCATTCCGATTAAACCATCCACTATTTTAGTTTTTGGTATAGCTTTGGGAATTTCGGTAGATGGGACTATACATTTCCTCACAAAATTTCGTCAAGAACTATCTCACAACAATTGGGAAATTAGTACTTCTGTTCGCAATGCTATGCAAGAAACAGGAACAAGCATGATGTACACTTCGGCAGTACTTTTCTTTGGTTTTTTAATTTTTACAGCCTCAAGTTTTGGCGGGACAATGGCTTTAGGACTTCTGATATCCATAACCCTTTTAGTTGCAATGATTTGCAATCTTGTCGTACTTCCAACAATGCTGTTAACTTTAGAAAAACAACTAAATAAAAAAGTTTTTAAAGAACCCCTACTTCAAATATATGATGAAGAAGATGAACTAGACCTTGATGAACTTAAAATAGATAATTAGTATGAAAACAATTGCCTCAAGACACTCTTTCAAGCGCAAAATACTTGTTACAGGCGGTGCTGGATTTATCGCAAGTGCTTTAGCAGAAAAACTTGCTCAGGACCCCGAAAACTTAGTAATAATAATGGACGATCTGACTACTGGTGCGTTTAAAAAAGTTCCTACCCAAACAGGCAACTTGAGGTTTGTAAAAGGAGACGTAAACGATTACAAAGAGATCCTTGAAGTAATGCTATCCTTCCAATTCCATTATGTTTTCCATTACGCTGCTATGGTTGGTGTACAAAGAACACAAAACCATCCTGTTGGTGTTTTGACTGATATTAGAGGTATAGAAAACATTTGCCGCATTAGTAAAAATACAGGAGTTCAAAGAGTTTTTTACGCATCATCATCAGAAGTTTATGGCGAACCTGTTGAATTTCCGCAAAATGCACACACGACTCCATTAAACTCCAGATTACCTTATGCAATCGTTAAAAACCTTGGCGAAGCATATTTACGTTCATATCAAAAAGAATACAACTTAGATTTTACAATATTTCGATTCTTTAACACCTATGGACCTAAACAAAGTAAAGATTTCGTAATTAGTAAATTCATAATAGCTGCACTTCATAATGATGACATTACTATTTACGGCGAAGGACAGCAAACCAGAACTTTTTGTTATATAGATGATAATATAGAAGCAACAACAAGAATTGCATATAATGACTTATTTATAAACGATGTAGTTAATATTGGTAATTCAATAGAGACTCCAATTATTGAATTAGCGAATCTTATCATTAAAAAAACAGGCTCAAAATCAAAACTTATACATTTGCCTCCTTTAGAAGATGGAGATATGACAAGAAGACTTCCGGATAATTCAGAAATGTTAAAGGTAATTAACAGACCTCTTATAAGTTTAGAAAAAGGTATTGAAAGAATCTTAAAAGAAGGACTGTTTGAACTTAAGGTTTAATAATAATATGCACGACAACGACACATTATTACAACGCTTTAATAAGGATTTGTCCAAACTTGATTTTGGGAAAGAGCCACAAGATTTATACGATCCGATATATTATTCAATTAGCGTAGGTGGAAAAAGAATACGCCCTTTACTTTGTTTAATGGCTTGTGAACTGTTTGATGGCAATTATGAAGATGCTATTAACGCAGCGATAGGAATAGAAATATTTCACAATTTTACTC
>JAQVPT010000228.1 GCA_028701945.1 Bacteroidales bacterium | reverse complement strand
TCCAGTTAGTGTGGCAGTGCCATCGCCATTATCGGTTATGTCTAGCCATGCAGGACAAGTTGAAGCAGTAATGATTAAGTCAAGATCATTAGGATCTATTGCAATAGCATTGTATGTGTAAGTTTCGAGTTCTGTTACTTCTAGGCCTGGAGTGGATGTAAAATTTGGTTCATAAGCACTGGATGAGGTAACCTTAATTCTGAAATATTGCTCTACTGTAAACATGCCATCGCTAAGCTCCAGAATTACTTTGAACCCAATACTACTTGTGGTGGTAGGAGTTCCTGTTAATTGTCCAGTTCCGTCTCCATTATCCACAAAGTTTGCCCACGATGGAAGTGTAGTGGCTACTAGAGTTAGAGCATCATCTTGATCATCTTCTGCAATTACATCATAAGTGTACGGTGTGTTTTGCATGTGTAAAAGAATAGGGGTTGAGCTAAAATAAGGTTCCGTGTTAGATGTGTTTACTGTAATAACAAAACTTTGTTCTGCATTGTATTCGCCGTTTGAAGCATTAAGAGTTACACTAAAGTTTTCCGATATCCCTTCTATCTCTGGTGCTGTCCCAGTTAGTGTGGCAGTGCCATCTCCATTATCTGTAATGTCTAGCCATGTAGGGCAAGTGGGAGCAGTGAGACTTAAATCAAGATTGTTTGGATCTTCCACAACAATATTATATGTATAAGTTTCAAGCTCTGTTGTTTGTAGGTTTGGAGATGAGGTAAAGTATGGTTGATCTGAAGGAGTAAGTCCAATCCATTTATAAATTCCACCATAGTTTGCATCCATGTTAAAGCCGCCTGCCCAACCAGTAGATGAGTTTAGCATTTTAACATTTGTGTACTGTATTGAGTCGTCTAAAACTGTCCAAGTTGTACCATAATCTAGGGTGTAAGCGGAGAAGTTATTTGCAATTGATTGCGAGCTTTTGATTCCTATATACATTCCCAGAGTTCCTGGAACAGCCGATACGTCAGATAGATACTGGCTCACGACAGGAATTGTTGACCAAGTTTGGCCTCCATCATCTGTTTTAACCATTTTCCAGCTTTCAATTGTTCCGTTTGTTTGGTTTGTAACTTGGCAAATTGCAAGACCGTGCATTTCATTAGTGAATGAAATAGAGCTTACATTTGCTTCTCCTGTGGTAAGTACAGTCCAGGTTTCTCCTTTATCGCTTGTTTTGAATATTCTTCCTTTGTTCGTGCCAAACCATGATGTATTGTCAATTGCGTTAGCTACACCTGTCCAAGCTCCTTCGCCAGATAATGCGTCTGGAATATTTGCTCCATCTATTTGTGTCCAATTTTCACCGCCATCTGAAGTGGTGTAAATTTCAAATTCACCATTTACAGGATCTCCTTGACAATATCCATCGTTCTCATTAAACATGTGAATAACATTTGCAAAACTGCTTGAATTTTCAAATAATGCACTTGTTTGGTGTGTCCATGTATCGCCAGCGTCATCGGTTTTAAAAATGCCACCATTGCTACTTGTAACATTATTATAAGCTGCCACCCATGCAGTAGTTGCACTGACTGCAGAAAGGTCACCAGGAGTATATTCAGTAGGAATATTAAGTATTTTAGGAGTCCAAGTTTGTCCTGCATCGGCAGTAATTGCAAAATCTCGAGTTATCGTTCCGGCAGTACCATCAAAAGTTAATATCCAAGCTGTATTTGCATCCACTATTTCGCTTAGCCAAACGCCACGATAAGGGCTTGTAAAATGTGTGTTTTGTTCTATCCAAGCACTTTCGGCCAAGCCGCTGCTTTGTCCAACAATGATAAAGTAGGTTTTGGTTTCAGTATCAGTATTTGTTCCATCACTAGCAGTAAGTGAGACTTGATAAATCCCTTCTGTATCATATATAATTCCTGCTGGGTTTTGCTCTGTGCTAGAATTGGGTATTCCACCTTCGAAAGTCCATGCCCATGAGTTTGGAGTCCCAGTTGTGAGATCTGTAAAATCGACAGTCCCATCAACAGCAATTACAACTTCGCTAGCAATAAAATCTGCGACAAGAGGAGCAGTTGCGGCTGATGCGGCAGTAACAGCGGCAAATGCGTTAATACGTCCAGCACCAATACTATCAATGAAAGCAGCATTTTCTGCATCAACATTATCGCAAGTTGCTTTTAGAATAGCCGTGAGCTCTTCGGGTGTTAAATCTGGATTTGCAGATAACATCAAGCCACATAATCCTGATGTAACAGGACAAGCCATTGATGTGCCTTGCATGCTGTCATATTTTCCAGCAACGCCAAACCCTGCAGCACCACCACCTGATCCGTCAAGCATTCCTCCAATTCCACCAGCTTCGGAAGCAGTTGTGCTTAAAACAGAAAACATCATGCTTCCAAGTAATCCACCTTCAGCAGCAAAACCTCCAGGAGAAAGCACATCAATCCATGTGCCATAACAAGAAAAACTTGATTTATTGTCTCCAACGTCAACAGAGCCAACAGCAATTACGTGTTCTAAACCTGCAGGATACCCTACATAATTAATAGGAATATCTGGGTTTTGCTGTGTTTCGGCACCATCACCGTTGTTGCCAGCAGCAGCAACTAAGACACAGCCTTGATTATAAGCGTAATTTACGGTATTTTGCATGGTTTGAAAAAATTGAGGGCTACCCCACGACATACTGATAACATCGGCACCGTTGTCGGCAGCATAAACTATTCCTTCAAAACCCGCAGCCATTGATTGTCCGTCACTTGCGTCATCGCCAAGTTTAATAGCCATTATACTAATGCCGTTACCAATTGATGCAACACCAATACCATTATTTGTTTCAGCACCAATCAATCCTGCTGAGTGTGTACCATGAGACCACATATAAGTTGCTTCCGGTGGGTTTGGATCATTGTCCCCATTACCTAAATCTACTGCATGAGAAATTTGATTAACCAAATCTGGATGATCAATATAAATAGCGTTATCAAGAACAGCAACAACAATATCAGAGTTGCCTGTAGTTACATCCCATGCTTCTGCAGCATTAATTAGGTTCAAATGCCAAGAACTATTTGCTGTCCCCACCAAAAAACCACCATCAAGCTCAGTGTTATAATAGGTGTCATTAGGCACCATTGAAATGAAGAATAAAGGAGCAGGCTCTGCATATTCAATGTCTGGATTTGAATTTAAAGCTTTAATTAAGCCCGAAATGTTTTCTATATTTTCAAAATCTAATCTAAAAGTACGCTGTAAGATATCGCTTTTAGCAGATTTAAATGGCATATGCATTTTGGTAATTTGATATTTATTTATCAAATCTGCTAAAAAATACACATCTTCAGGGTTCATAATTCCGTCATCATCAGCGACATTTAGTGCTGCGTGATCAGCAATTTTAAAATAAATGCGCCCATCAACCCATAGCGAATTTACCGTTTGTGCATTTAATAAAGCTACAGCCGATGTAACTAGAGCAAATGCTATAACAATTTTAGTAAATGTTCTCATAATTTGATTTTGTTTAGTTGTTAATAGTTTTTTCTTAAAAGTCAAAAGTAATAAAATATTTTAAATAGTAAATGCGATTATTCACTGTTTGGTTGCACGTATTACATGTCTTTTGCCTGGAGGCCCCGAATGTCGCTTTATATTCATACCTAGAGCCCGCAAGTTTCTTTTCAAATCGCCTCTGCTACAATAAGTTACAAAAACCCCATCTGTTGATAATTTTGTTAATATTTTTTTTAGATTTTCATAGCTCCACATTTCAGCTTGAGTGTCGGGAGAGAAGGCATCAAAATATATTAAATCATAAGCTTTTTGAGGCACAAAGTCGTTAAAATCAATGTTTTGTTTTAGTACAATAAAATTTTTGCTAATGCTATGTGGTTTATTCCAATTTTCGGAAAACATCTTACTCTCTTGATCGGTTAAATTGAAATATTCAATATATCCCATATTTTTAAATGTCTCACTGCTTATTGGAAATTTTTCAATGCCGTGATAAAATATTTTTTTTGGATTTACTTCATTTGATTTATAGGTCATTATAGCATTTAGACCTGTGCCATAGCCAATCTCCAAGATACTAATTCCATGCTTATCAATAGACTTAAAACCAAGGTCAATAAAGATATGCTGAGATTCCGTAAAAGCTCCATTTTTGCTGTGGTAATGTTCGCCAAACTCTTTTGAATATAATGTTTTGCTTCCGTCTAAAGTTAAGTATGTTTCGGGTTTCATAGTTTGATTTGTTTTTACAAAAGTAATGTACTTGGGGTATTCGACAAAATATTATTTGAATTTTGAAGTAAGAACAACAAACGAACAAGAGAACAATTGAAGAGTTTTCGGTAATTTCGGTAATCAGTAGTCGGTGAGATTTGAGCAAAGGGTTAGGATTATTGAAAGCAAAACGTTTTGAACAAGAGAACAGAAGAACAACGGCGAATTACGGAGTAATCAGCGAAGCTAACCCCTCACGAGCAAAGCGAGTAAACGAACTACGAAGGACGAACAAACGGACAGTACGGAACAAACGAACAGAGGAGTCCGCCAGTTGAAGGAAATAATTTGAATTGTGAACAGATGTGAGGATACTGGATCACTGGATTACTGGGTGACATATTTTTGTATAATTTGCTTATTTTAATTAAACTATTGTTTTTTTTTGCAATTCATCTTTTTATAAAGTTGATATTTCATGTTCATATAAATTGTAAAATTTTATGGCAGGTAATTTGATTATACGAATAAAAATATTGTATTTTTGTCTATTGTATTTTTGTCAAACTTGAATTTAAAAGAGATTTTATGAAAAAAAATTACTGTTTTTTTGTTATCACACTTGCGATTTTTGCTTTAAGCCTTAATTTGTCGGGTCAAACTAAGGCTGTTAAAATGCCGAATAGCTTTGGACAAAATGTTTCTATTGAAGATGTTGATCATATTCAATTATCTCCTCCATCGATGGAGCTAATCCGCTCTGAGGATACTTTTGATGGCAAAAACGGACAACCCATGAAAATTGCACGTTTGTTACCAGTTGGTGTGAGTGTTGAAAATAGTGGAACATGGAGCGAACTGGAAGATGGTAAAACTATATGGCGTTTACGTTTGTCAAGTGAAGGTGCCGTTGCAAGTGCTTTGCATTTTGATGCGTTTGTATTGCCACAAGGCTCGACAGTTTACGTTTATAATACTGATAGGAGTGTTGTCTTGGGTCCATACACAAGTGAAGATAATGCTAAACGCGAGGAGTATGCAATTGGTCTTCTTTCTGGTGATGATGTTATAATTGAATATGTTGCAATTAAAGAAAAAACCTTATCTGGAGAAGTTAATGTTGTTATGCCTGAAATACAGATTTCAGCATTTTCTTATGTAAATCGAGGTGTCGATTTTTTTGATCCTGATGTAAAAGATACAGGATATGGTGGCTCCGAAAGTTGTCAAGTTAATGTTAATTGTCCCGAGGGTAATAATTGGAGAACTCAACAAAAAGGCGTAGCGAAAATATATTATGTCCAAGGACAATATGGTTATTTCTGTTCTGGCTCTCTCGTTAATAATGTTCGTAATGACCAAACTCCATATTTTTTAACTGCCGATCATTGCGGTGGAAATTCCACGGCTAGTGAATTTAATCAATGGATATTTAGTTTTAATTACGAAAGTCCTGGTTGTACTTCATATAGCGAGCCTTCAGGAAATAATCTTACAGGATGTACAAAAAAAGCCCGAGGTCCTTTAGCTGGAGGCTCTGATTTTTTATTGCTGCAACTAAATGCGAGTTCAACTAGTATTAAAAATATTGGCGGAGTTTACAATGGTTGGAGTAAGTCAACAAGCGGTAGTACCAGTGGTGTAGGTATTCATCATCCAAGTGGAGATATTAAAAAGATTTCGACATATACAAGCTCTTTATCCTCAGCTACATATAATGGGGAAGAAACAGGAGCATCTGGTGCACACTGGGTAGTTTATTGGGTTTCAACTGCCACAAACCATGGGGTAACAGAAGGAGGTTCGTCA
>JAQVPT010000012.1 GCA_028701945.1 Bacteroidales bacterium | reverse complement strand
GTTATAGTATGTGTTCCTACTCCAGCAGATGTTGGGTCAAAAGTACCGTTTGTTGGATTCGTAATTCCTGTTCCGCTCCAAGTTCCTCCGTTTGTTGCTGCGGTAAGATTTATTGCTGCATCATTAGAACATAATATTCCAGGATTAGTAATTGTTGCATCAGGAGTATCGAATACATTTATTGTAATGTTATCTGTATCTGTACAACCTAAAACTGTAAGTTCGTAAGTAATATTATTTGCTCCAATATTTGCTGATGATGGGTTAAAAGTTCCATTAGAAGTATTTGTAATACCATCGCCTGACCAAGTTCCTCCTACTGTTGCTGCGGTTAAATCAAAAGCTGCATCTGTTGAACAAAGACCTCCTGGGTTTGTAATTGTCGCATTTGGTGTTGCATTTACTGTAATATCTATTTGAGCAATTGCTACACATGCTCCTGAACCGACAGTATAAGTAATGGTATGTGTTCCTGCTCCAGCAGTTGCAGGGTTAAAAGTTCCGTTAGTTGTATTTGTAATACCATCTCCGCTCCAGGTACCGCCGACATCAGTGGCTGAAAGATTGATGGGAGCATCGTACTCGCAAAAATCACCAGGATCAGTAATGTTGGCATTAGGTTGTATTCTATAGAGAATATATGGTAATTCAGAAAAATCGTTCCAAGCACTTGCAACAGCTTCATTAAATGGTGTTCCTGGGACAATAACTGTTGATAATATCCATTCCCAAAGATCGGGAGTTGTTGTCCAATTAGCAAGACCATCCCAAACACCGTCTTCGGTTTCGTTATAAAAAATGTCTAAATCGATCGCTGCGGTACCATTAGTTCGGTTAACTTGATGATAGAATTCTGGATTTACTTCACAAATTTTTGGTGGAATAGCGTTAACATCATAGCCTTCGATTGTCGCTAGTACATTTGCCATGCGAACAGTATAAGTATTTGCCGATGCAGTTACAGGTGTTATTTCTGCGGGTCTGTATCGTAAAGTACCGACACTTGAACCAACTGGAAATAAGTACATTGACGTTAAATTTGTTTTTCTAGATAAAAATCCGCCATCTAAGGCAGAAACAAAACCCGATGTTCTGATAATTGCATTAACATCAGTACTTTGGACATAAAAACCAAAAGTTTCGTTTTGAAGCTCAAGATGCTTTAAGTCTAATATATTTGTGCAATATTGGTCAATTGTCTGTGTCTTTAGTCCAGTGCCATCTAATGTTAGATTGTTAAAGTATGTTGATACCGAACCACCAATAAATTGGTTTGCTCCTTCGAGAAAAACGCTTCCTGTTCCCGCAGTAAAGGTATTATTGTTCTCCCAGTTTCCTAATACTCTGTAGTAACCGTTACCTCCTGCAGTGGAATTGTTAATAAAATCCTGTTGAATTATTATCTCCGCAGGAACTCCACCATTTTCTTGGACTTGTAATGTCCCAGTCTGATTTTGAACTGTTCCGTCAACAAAAACAATCGCACCTTGTTTGGCGTATATTTCAGTTCCATTATTATAAACAAGTTGTGAAAAACCTGTTATTGTATAAGTGGTAAGTAGTAATAAAACCAAACAAATCTTTACATTAATATTAAACTTTGTCATAAGTACTCTAAAAATTATATTTAAACACAACTTACTATTTCATTAAAGAATAGTAATCTTTTATAAAATAGAACTTGTTCATCATCTGCAAATGTAGTGATAAAGTAAGTTCCTGCCTCATATTCCTTTTCTAAATTGATTTTATTATATATTACTTTCACATCAACTATTTCGGAATAGAGGACTTTTTTAGTTATAGCTTTTATTGATATTATTACTTTTCTATTTGCATCAGACGAATCTATATACAATGTTTTACCATTAAGCAGATTTGGTAAAATCTCAATATCTTGATGCTGCCAGTTAGGTGATATTATGCTATAATAGTTAAAATATCCGCGATAATTTGCTTGTTTTAGATAATAACACAATGTTTCGTATATTTTATTAGTTACAACTAGATAGTTTGATTCGACATTTATATATTCAGTGCTTTTTAAAATATCTATATTTAAAGACTTTTCTAAAACTTTAGATTTTTTAGCAACAAAGGAGTTCCTATTAGTTTCAGATATTGAAGTCGAAAAGATGTTTTTTATGCAATTTACAGAACATGCCGAAGTAAAATCCTCAAAACAAAGACACAATAGTATCAGTAATATGCTTAGTTTAAAATTCGTCAATTTGTTGTTTTTATGTCCAAACTTATGCGTAATTTAGTAGTTTCGTTTGTTTAATACTACTTTCTTTTCTTTTTCTTATTTAGAAATAGTAAAAATACTGTTTTAAGTTCATTACTTCAAATTAATAGAGTGGACAAACATAGGACATTTAATTTTTTTTCGTTTCAGAAAAACGCTCAATATTTACTGTTATTAGTAGATTGTTGGTAAAATGACCGTCTTTAAAACATAAGACATTCATAATTAATTCTCCAGAAAGAGCGATTCACGACTCGTGCTGAGCGTAACAATGGAGTGTGCCGTTGTATGTTAAAGTTGAAATGGTAGCAAGACGAGTCGAAGCAAAACTGATAAACTGATACACTGATAAACTGATAAACAGCTCAACCGGTATTCGGTAATTTTTGTATTCAGTAATCGGTAAGATTTTAGCAAAGTTTTAGGATTATTGATAGCAAAAACGTTTTGAACATTCGAACAGGTGAACAGAAGAACATGCGAAGTAAGAACAGAAAACCGCTCAACTGGTCAACCGATCAACTGATGAACAGCTCAACCGGTATTCGGTAATTTTTGTATTCAGTAATCGGTGAGATTTTAGCAAAGTTTTAGGATTATTGATAGCAAAAACGTTTTGAACATTCGAATCCGCCAGTTGGCGGAAACATTCGAATTACGAACAAAAAATCGCAGTTAATTATATTAGCGAAGGCACTCCCCTTCAGGGGTTGGGGGCAGCGAAGGCAATTAACAGATTAACTCCGAACTGCGTAGCCAACTGCCAGCCTCGAACCGCGAACCGCGAACCGTGAACTGAGAACCGTCTTTTATTTCACAATCAACGATATCCGTTTTTCGACTTCATTTTCCGAACTAATCTTTAGATAATACGCTCCAGGTTCAAGTTGGCTATCAATTTTAAGTTCTGTATGCGAGGAAATTTCATCACATTTTGTTTGATAGACTAATCTTCCAAGCGCATCATAAATGTTTATTACAGCATTTTCGAGAGTGCTTGAAGAATTTAGATACAAAATCTTACCATCAAATGGGTTTGGATAAGCAGTAATTTGAGAATTTACATCATTACCACAATCTACGTGGATAATATTGAAAGTTTCCGAACTGCCATCGAAATCCACTTGTTTTAGGCGATAGTATGTTTTAGCGTTTTGCCCAATAAGTGTATAATTATATTTTATATTTTGTGAAGAATGACCCGCAGCTTGTACTTTTGCGACAGGTATGAAGTTTTTACCGTCTGTAGAAGCCATAATTTGGAAATAATCGGAATTGGTTTCACTGGCAGTTGCCCAAGTGAATTCTTTGGAATTGCCGTTGCATTCTGCGGTAAAATATAGAAGTTCGACTGGGAGTGGTTCATCTTTTTTTGTTTTTACAGCCCAATTATTTAATTCTGGCTGTGTTCCTTTTGCACCACTTTCTGTAAATGTGGCTTTGAGTCGAATTTGTTGACAACTTCCAATACTTTCAATACTTAAATTATTGTCTCCATCTGTTGTTGATGAAATATTTGTAAGTCCAGTAACAGCTTCCCATGTGCCAGCATTATCTTTCTCAATAGAAAACTTAATACCACCAGAATTTAAAGTTTGATTCCACGAAAACTCATACCAACTATCTTCTTGATAAAAGGATGGTAAATTAATTGGGGTGGTGGTTATTGTGCCTGTTTCAATTGAACTTACGCCTGGTCGGATATTATCAACACTAAAACTAACCAAAGCTCCGCCAAGGTCTCCTGAAGTAAAACCTGTCCATACGAATTTTACGGTTTGATTTGGAATACGATCGGCAGGATCTATATTCACAGTTCTATCTAATGTTACATTTGTACATGAACTTGAGCCACTTACGCAATGATTTACCGTGGCATACACAGTACCAGTTGTATTGGAAGATGTCCCTCCAATTATTAGTCTTAATGTTCCTCCATTAGATAAACTTGAAGAAAAATTTGGACTATAAGCAGATCGAGCATCAAATATAATTTGTTCAATATCTGTTAAATCAACAACTTGTGAAATAATCCCTACATCACTGCTCATCGCATAGCCTCCAAACATATACATCCTGCCAGCTCTACTACCTTGGCTTTTCCAGTCGCTATCATACTTATTAACTACTACCTCTGAACCACCAGTTGCATAAGAAGTCCAATCACTATTATTTGTTTCAAAACTCGGATTTGCAAACGGATTTGCTGGCGTTCCACTTGGTTCAGCCAAAGTAACTAAATCGGGACTTGTTGCAGTAATTACATCACTCAACACTCCAGTTTCAAATTGTGGTTCTGCGGTTTGGTGCCATTCAATTTCAGTCTGATTTTTATAAGTAAAACTATGTGTTTCTGATGTCCAGTCTGTCCAGTTGCCACCGATTTTTCCGCGGGCACGGGCATAATAGGTGCCACCATTTGTGAATTCTTGTGCCGTACCCGTTACATCAACATTATCGAAATAGACGTAAAATTCATTTGAATTATCATATCCACAAGATGGATTAAGATATAACAATATGCTTGATTTGTCTGTGATGCCAGAAATATCTAAAGTCACCTGAATGTTGGCTGCATTACGTTCTTCTGTGAAATAAAAAGCGTATCCACTACTCCCAATATTAGCACTGGCAGTCACTACAGCTCCGTCTATCTTCACAGTTTGAGGTAAATTAATATAGCCACCATCTGCCCATGCAGAAAGGTATAGTTTGTCGTTAGGATGTGACGCAAAATACGAATGCCATACATCAAAACTCAATGTGATTTCATCCATTCCACTTGCATCGACTTCGGGTAAACGTAAGAAATTGCTCCAGTAGTTATTATAACTTCCAGAATAACCAACCCGTCCATCAGGGTTGCCACCTGAAGCTGTCCATGCAAACGGTGTATGAGAATTTGGAGCAAACCAAGTATTATTAGCAGCTGTACCGCCAGTAGTCAACACATTTGTGTTAAAGGCTTGTGGAAAATAAGATTCATTTATTATTGCTCCTTCCAAAGAAGTTTCAAAATTATTCTCCCCTGAAAAACTGCCGGTAAAGTTTCCGTCAAACACTGTTTCTCCGGGGAAAGTTACATCTTGGCTAATTTGAATTTGTACTTCATCCATTGTGTTTGTTGGATGGCTAATGCGAAAAGTGGGGATATCAACTTTGTATGCCGAATTGTTAAATGTTAATTGTTCGGCTCCACCATAATTATGAAATTGTGGAGGTTCTGCACCTGTTGTAAATGACCAAGTATCGCAACCACTTGCAGAGCCAGCTGCATTAGTAGGTATTATTTGCCAATAATAAGTAGTGTTAAAATTTAGATTATCAATATCGTAATACATATTTGCAGTGTTTCCAATCATAGTTGCTGGTGGATTATCTTCCCCAAAATACACATCATAAGATGTTGCTAGTGGATCTGTGTTCCAACTTAAACGAAAACTTGTACTTTGAATATTAGAGCCATACAAAGGCGATATTAAAGTAGTACAGTCTGGAGCAAATACAATTTTAAATGGCTCACTTTGATATACTCCTGGGCAACCTGTACTAAAGTAAACACGGCATCTGTAAAAAGTATTAGTGATTATGTTTGATGGTGTAGTATAACTAGCATTATTTTCACCCGATAGCACTATCCAATTTGCACCATTATCTGTAGATTGTTCCCACTCGAAATATGCACAATCGTGTGTACCATTTACTGTAATCGTTGTTGTTGTGTTTGCTGTTGGTGGTGCCCATGCAAAAGGTACTGTTTGGTCAGGCGAGCTTAAAGTTCCTTCGTATGGACAAGCTTTCATCACAATATCGTCCACTACAAAAGAAGGATCATTTGATGTTCCATTTCCGCTTAAGTCATTCCATTTGAATGCAAGTTGAAAATCGCTCTGATTATTTCTTGTATCAGGGAAGGTCAATGTTTGCGTTCTTATTGTACTTGCCGAATTCCAGTATTTTCCATCTGAATATAATCCACCTTGATTATCTGTTAGCCAATTGGTTCCACCATTTATAGAAGTTGCAACAGTTCCAAAATCCTGACCACTTTCCCCTCCGCATTTCCATCTGAAAGTTAACTCAACATCACGTAAACCTGTCAAGTCAATAGGTCTGTATATCCATCTGTATAGTTCCCCTAAATCTGACCAATACTGGAAAGGATTCCCGGCAAACGACAAGTTTTGTAAAGCAGAAACTCCTACTGATTTACCACTAATGACAAGAGGTCCCTGTCCGACAGTCCAGATATTATAATATCCTCCTGAACCACTGGCATTATTCGCATACCAGCCATCAACAGAAGTTCCGCTTGTGCCAAAGTAGCCAACATTTGCCGTTTCCCAGTCATTTTTATAAATATTCAGTTTGTTATCGGTTGTAAATGACCATGTTGAACAACCAGTTGCATCTCCATCACCGTTTTTGGCAATAACTTTCCAGTAATATGTTGTTTCAGGAGTTAAGCATGTGCCTATATCATAAGTAGTTCCTTCTTGATTCGTTGAAACTAGTGGTGGCGTTGAAGCAGTACCAAAATAAACATCATATTTAGTTGCACCTGGAGCACTCCACTCTAAACTACCTGAGTGTCCTGTTGCAGAAGCACCATTTGTGGGAGAAACTGGTGTGGCACAAGAAGGAGGTCCAGAGGGAACGGTGTAAGTAATGGATAGATATGGGCGGTTAGCGTTTGTATGATTTACTGCAGCATAATATTGTCCATAATAACTATAACCAGTTGTTGGATCAAGTCCCAAATTAACTGAGCTAGCAATGTTATTTTGGACATGGGTAACACCTGTACTATTAAGAGCAATACTTTTCCACCCAGGGTTTGGAGCAGCCATTGCAAGCGAATTAGACAACGCTCCAGTTACACCATTATATAGATTAGTTCCGCTATTCGTTGTGGGATCTGCTGAATAGGCAAATTGAACTCCGCCTCCCCAAGCTTCATAGGCTTCGGTTATATAAAAATATCCTCTTACAGCAGAAACTGTAGAACCAGAAGTTATTGATGTTGTATTAAATTTCATCCCTGTGACATACCAATATGAAGAGCCAATACCAAAACGAAGATTAGTATAAGTACTTCCTCCACCGTCTGCACTTCTCGTCCAATTCGTCGCATTATCCGGATACACACTTACAGTCGGATCAATCACCACAGGAAACTCTCTATTCTCATTTCTCAACCAGTCTGTTTCAACTAATATTTGAACCGTTAATATTTGCCCAACTTGTTGAATTATATAATCACCAATTGGGTTTTCAATAGTATGTTCGTTATTTTTTTCAAAATAAGCCGGTGGCATATATCTTAATATCTCATCCCCTTTTTCGTTAAAAACGCTAATTTGCTTTTTGCTTTCTGTTGGATTTTCGTTTAATTTATCAATATAATATTTTGCTATCCAGCCTTTTGGTAAAATAATATCTTCGCTTACTGCAAGATATTTAGAATTTGCTGGGATATGATTCAAAAATTCAGGTGAACTTATTTCATAATCAATTTTACGTCCATCAAACAATTGGGTAATATGTGCTTCGGTGTATGGAAAAATATTGCTGTAAATGGCTTTTGCTTCATTCGTATTTAACTTGCCGTTTTCTGCCTTAATTGCAGATATTAAATTTAAGTTTTCATCTAAAAACTCAATTTTTTTGTTTTGCCATTCACTAATTTCTTGGCCTTCAATTACCGTTTTTATTCCCTTAGATTGGTCTGTGCTAAAATAGGTTTTAAAACTATTTTTGGTGTTTGCAAATTCATAATCAGGATATTCGCGTGTATTATTTGGTAATATTGCTCTTTCTATTGTGAGCCAAGCTCCTTTTTCAAAATAGTTAACGGAACCTGTCGAAAGAATGGCATCAAATGAGCCATCCGGATTTCTAAAATGCTTAGAAGTCCTATCACGTCTGTCCAAAACTTCATCTTTTGGGTTTCTGTCAGCAAAAACTGCATCTTTTTCGTAGGTTTCTGTAATAGAATTGGCTGCTCCAATTTGTGTTAGTTGGTTTAATGCAGGTTTTGTTGTATTGTCTGTTAGTGAGGTATTCAGATTATTATTAATCCGCAATTCCGAATTTTTGCGATTTGCAGAGTAAATGTCATTAGCAATGTTTTTTGTGTTTTGCCCGAAAGTTAAAATCGACAATAAACAAAACACCGAAATAAATGTTAAGTTTTTAAGTTTTAAATTTAGCATACGCATAGTTATATAGTTTTCAATTATAATATAATGCAAATATACGGTGTTATAGCTCACACATTGAATTAATGCAATAGACAAACATAGGACATTAATGTTTTCTAATTTATTTTGGTATAAATGTATTAAAGCAGCTTAGTTGTTGGCATTAGACTGTTTAAGTGTTATGTTGGTAGAGAAAAAGCTCATGGTTTTCAGTGTTCACAAATCGGACATCTTAGAGTTTTGGCTGTTTTTCGCATACTTTTGGGTATGTTTGTTTGTGATTCAGGGAAACAGTGATTCTGTGATTCTGTAATCCAGTGATTTTACGTAGTTTTTCTTTTTTCTTTGCGGTAAAAAAAATAAACCACAAAGGACACTAAGGATTCACAACGGACTCAGGGGGTTTTTATCATATATTTGCGAGCGAAAAAAGGTTCGCAGCTCTCAGTTCGCGGTTGCGATTTTAATAGTGCTCGGCTTTTGTTTGTTTTGCGGTTAAGAAGTGTTTAAATTTTACCGCAAGGGTCGCAAAGGTTAACGCAAGGGTCGCAAGAATTCTCTCACGCGTTGTATAGCAGCGGCGGCGAACCTGCCGAAATGAGGAAAGCGAGTAATATAACGGTTTTGAAGGATGAACAGATGTGATAATACAGGATCACTGGAACACAGAATCACAGAATCACAGTTTTATTTGAACAATCGAAGTAAGAACGGAAAAGGAATTGTCGCTTTACTAAACTTTCTTTGCGTTCTTTGCGAAAATCTTTGCGTCCTTTGCGGTTAAGAAGTGTTTAAATTTTACCGCAAGGGTCGCAAGAATTCTCTCACGCGTTGTATAGCAGTGGCGTCGAACCTGCCGAAATAAGGAAAGCGAGTAATATAACGGTTTTGAAGGATGAACAGATGTGGAGATACAGGATCACTGGAACACAGAATCACAGAATCACAAATTTTATTTTACAGCTACATTCTCTATCAAAAGAGTTTCTCATGGAATTTTGTCAATTTCAAGTTGCAACAAAACAAATTCTCACACTATCTCGTTATAATTGGATAATTGTTATAAATTTGATTATAATCAATATTGATTATTTTTGCAAGAAAACAACTGTTGAGGAGATTTTTAATAATATTGTGTTTGATAATTACCAACTTTAGTTTGTTGGCACAGATTGATACTAATTTAATCAATTTGCATAGCCTTAGAATTAAACCAAGTACAGACAGCATTTTTCTCGATTCGCTAAGTGTTGTACAAAATAGTTTAATGTTTTATGATAAAAATAATAATCCTATCGAAGGATTAGATTATAGTTTTAATTTTGAGAAATCGGTTCTTATTTTTAATTCGCCACCTGATATTGATACGCTTATAATTTCTTACAAAACTTTCCCGATTAACTTTTTTAATCCCATTTCACTTTTTAATAAGTCTAATTTTTTAGTTGGTGCCGAAGATGATCAATCTAATTATCAGTATGTTTTTAGTAAAGAGGATTACAAATCAAGTTTTTCGCAAAGCAGTCTTTCACGTAAAGGAAGTATCAGTCGAGGGATTAGTTTTGGAAATGCTCAGGATGTAATTGTCAATAGCAGTTTAAATCTTCAGTTAGACGGGAAACTTAATAACGACCTTTTTATTACTGCCGCCATAAGTGATAATAATATTCCTATTCAACCCGATGGAACATCACAACAATTGCAAGAGTTCGACAAAGTATTTATTAAGCTGTACAACGATAATTTTTCTCTTATTGCTGGTGATTTTGAGTTAAAAAAGCCGCGTGGATATTTTCTCAATTATTACAAAAAAGCACAAGGAGCAGAAATAAAGTACAATACAGGTTTTAAAACTAAGTCGGAAAAAGATGTTGTGATAAGGACTTCGGTAAGTGGTGCTGTTGCCAAGGGAAAGCTGCAAAGGCAAGAGTTAAAAGCTGTAGAAGGGAATCAGGGGCCTTATAGACTTATGGGTGCAAATAACGAAACTTTTATTATAGTGCTTGCAGGTACTGAAAAAGTCTATATCGACGGCATGATTCTAAAACGAGGAACCGAACACGATTATGTGATAGATTATAATCTTGGCGAGATTGTTTTTACATCAAATCAACCAATTAATAAGGACAAAAGAATAATTGTAGAGTTTGAATATTCAGACCGTAATTACACTAGATTTTTGGTAACAACATCTAATGAGATAACAATTGGTAAAAATGAATTTTGGTTAAATATTTATGACGAAAGTGATAATAAAAATCAAGCTTTTGACCAAACTATTTCTGCTGACGACCGAGCTTTACTTGCTGGTATTGGGGATAATCTAAATATGGCAATTATTCCGGGTTATGATAGTATTGATTTTGAATCTGCCGAAATTAGATATGCTCTTATGGATTCGATTGTTAATGGTGTTTTATACGATTCTATCTTTGTTTATAGCACAAATCCCGATTCTGCATTTTATCGAATAAGTTTTTCGGTAGTGGGAGCAAATAAAGGAAATTATAAAAAAGGTGTATCGGCTGCAAACGGTAGAGTTTATAAATGGGTCGCTCCTGTAAATGGTATCCCGCAAGGTGATTATATCCCGTTTAAACGAATTATTACACCGAAGAAAAATCAAGTAATAAGTCTCGGGGGATTAAGCAAAATCACTGATAAAACAATATTGAATTACGAATTAGCATATAGTAATACCGATGTAAATACTTTTTCTAAACTTGATTCGAAAGATGATAAGGGATATGCTGCTAAAATAAATCTTGAACAGCAAATAGTCAAAACAAAAAACACTCAATTTGGTGCAAATATATCTTATGGATTTATTGAAAGAAACTTTAAAGCAATCGAAAACTTCCGTGAAACAGAATTTACCCGCAATTGGAATCTTGAATCAATTTATCCTAAAAACAATGAAAATCTTATGAATGTTGAACTTTTTCTGTTAAATAAAAAAATTGGAAATTCAAGTATCGGAACTTCTTACATTAACCGCGGAGCAGAATACTCTGGCTTGCAAAATAATGCTTCAACTAAACTCCGTTTTGGAACATGGAATATCAGTGGAAAAGCAAGTTTACTAAAATCAGAAAATAATTTGTACAACACAGAGTTTCTCAGACATAACATGTTGATTTCAAAAGACTTATGGGGATTAAGTGTTGGAATTAAAGAAATATCTGAGCGAAATATATGGAATACAACTCAATCAGACAGTATTACACTTAATAGTTTTAATTTTAATCAGTTTGAGGCATTTGTATCAAGCCCTGATAGTGCAAAAAACAAATATTTTGTAAACTACAAATACCGTAGCGATGAATTACCAAAGAATAATATTCTTGAGAAGTCAAGTATTTCGCAGGATATTGGAGTTGGGACCACGTTAATATCAAAGTCAAAATCAAGATTATCAACAGTTTTTAATTATCGGCAATTGCAAGTGATGGATACTAGTTTATATGATGGAAATTCGGAAAATAACATGACTGGCAAAGCTGAATACAGTTTTATTCTTTTCAAGGGAGTGATTAATTCATCAACTCTTTATGAGATAGGCTCAGGACTTGAACGTAAAACCGAATTTTCATACATTGAAGTTGCTCCAGGGCAAGGAGTTTTTGCTTGGACAGATTATAACGGCAACGGAATACAAGAATTGGACGAATTTGAGCTTGCAAATTATATTGATCAAGCAAATTTTATCAGAGTATTGATACCCACAACCGATTACATAAAAACATATAGCAATCAGTTTAATCAAAGTCTTAAAATCAGTCCTGAAGTCGCTTGGCGTTCAAAAACTGGCGTAAGAAAATTTATTAGTCGTTTCTCCGATCAATTTGCATACAGAATTTCACAAAAAAACACGTCATCAGAACTTCGAGAGTATGCAAATCCGTTTAATACAAATGTAAACGAAGCCCAACTTGTAAGTCTGACCTCTTCAATCCGAAACAGTTTTTCTTTAAATCGTGGAAAACCCGGTTTTGGCATCGACTATATCATACAATCTAATAATAATAAAATTCTCTTAGTATCTGGTTTTGACACTCGAACAAATTTTAATCATAATTTGCTGGTACGCTACAATCGTGGGAAAATTATCAGTGTTCAAAACAGCTCCCAACTTGGAGATAAAACTTATTCTTCAGAATTTTTTACCAATAAAGATTACAATATCGAATTAATGTCAAACGAATCACAATTAAACATTCAACCAAATTTAAACAACAGAATAACGCTTAAATACGAGTTTAAAACCAAGAATAATACCGCTGGAGGCGAAATATTAGATATTCATGATGCTGGATTTGAATACCGCTTGAGTTCTGTTTCTAAAGGTGCATTAAGTGCAACATTTAATTACATTTATTACGATTTTAATGCTGCAACCAATACAGCAATTGCTTATGAAATGCTCCAAGGATTAATGCCGGGGTCTAATCTTACTTGGTCTGTAAATTTTCAACGTCAACTAGCTAATGGATTACAAATTAACTTAAACTACAACGCCCGAAAATCACAAGACTCAGAAATCATTCATACTGGTGGAGTACAATTGAGAGCGTTTTTTTAATAGCGGTTCTCGGTTCACGGTTCGCGGTTCGCGGTTCGCGGTTTACGGTTTACCTTTCAGTCGTGAGCTATCAATAATTGTAATACTTTGCTAAAATCTTACCGAATACCGAATACGAAAATTACCGAATACCGAAACCCCGAATACAGTTTTTATCCCTTGTCTTTGCGGTTTTACTCAATTGCAAGTTTCGCGAATTTTAGTGAGTTTGTTAATCTGACGATATAGATACCAGGTTGCAAATCATTAGTTTTAATAGTATTTGTTCCGCTATAAACTGTTTGATTATGTATGCACTTGCCAGAAACAGTGTATATTTTTAACACTTCTGGGGTACTTAGATTATCTAATTCAATTTGGAAAAAATCGCCTGCAGGATTTGGGAATAACTCTAATGAACTTTCTGCAATAATATTTTGCTCAATATTGTTAGGCTCAAAAGTATATTTTGATAAACCTAGTACTCCTGCTACCCAAATGTTCCCATCAAGGTCTTCGGTAATATAGTTGATTCTATCATCAATATCGTTGGGTTGTATAAACTCAAAAATATCGTTGTCATATCTATATAATCCTTTAGAACAACCTATCCATTTGTGACCATTTTCATCTATGAAAATAGATGAATTATTATTGTAATTTTGGATTGTAACAGGATCAGTACCTTGTATATACGTTATCCAATCCGATCCATCGAAAACAGAAACACCTCTGCCTGTAGCAAACCAAACTTTGTTGTCTTCTATTGCGATATCTCTTACAGTATTATAACCTAAGCCATCATCAGTAGTATATGTAGTCCATGAACTTCCGTCATAATGCAGTGCTCCAGAATCGGTTCCCGCCCAAATTTCGTTAGTGCTTACAGGTTGTATTGTATTGAAATATGTTGCAGATGCATCAGTAATGTCTATTTCAAGCCAAGACTCACCATTAAATTTAAATAAATGTGAGGGTAAATTTAGCCAAACATTATTATCAAGTTTTGCAAGGCATCTATTGTTAATTAGGTCATGTCCAAGTATATTTGTAATTACCTCAAGATTATTGTTAGTATCAATTTTATATAATTTACTGGCTGAAATCATCCAGATATTATTGTTAGCATCTACTTCAATATCTTTTATTTGACCATATTCGATTGTTTCATCAATATTGTTTATTTGCCATATTCCATCTTTTAATACTGAAACACCACCAGTACCTATCACCCAAGTTTCATCATTACGAAAAACTACTTTTGAAGGTTTTCCGTTAAATGTGTTGGAATAATAATGAGAAAATCCAGTTTCATCATGTTTTATGAGGCATCCGTGTTTTGTATAAGACCCTAAATCTTGACTTCCACCAGCTGCCATCCATATATTATCATTTAAATCGCTTTTTATATCACCAATACAATTGAATTTTAGCTCATTTTCTGCTGTATATTCGATCCAACTGTCCTCATTCTGAACGAATAAACCTGTATTAGTTCCTAACCATAAGTTGTCAGTAATATCTTTATAAATAGCATCGAATGCTTTGTTGTGTAACTCGGGAGCGTCCCCTTCACTGTACCAGTTAGTGCCATCAAACCTTGTAAGTTTGTTATAGCAACCACCAAACCACACATTATTATGATTATCAAGATAAGAGGAATGTCGGCATACTGTCGTACAGTCGGAATTGGCATAATGAAATATAGTAGTGTCGGATTCACTAATTCTAACTACTCCATTCACAAAGCTCTGGGCCATAACGTTGATTCCCACATAAACTACATTATTAGTATCAATTACAATTTCGTCTGCATAACTAATACTAATTGTATCACCAAAACTGCTAATATTTTGCCAATTATTGCCGTCAAAAGTTGAGATAAGTCCATTGTATGATTGGTAATAGCGTAAACTAGCCCATAGTTTGTTGTTTTTATCAAACCTTAGAGAAGTACACATTAATGGCTCTAATAAGTTTGGATTAAACGATGTCCAATTATTTCCGTCAAATTTCAAGATTTTAGTGGAGCAACCAAACCAAACATTTCCATAATTATCGATATCTGAACATAAAATCACCTCGTCTGCTAATTTGGAGTACCTATATACTCCTTCAGTGGTATAAACATTAATAACCATTTCTCCAGCAACAAAAATTAGACTGTCTGTAATTGAAAGGCAACTAGTTGGTTGATTGCCATCGTAATAATTTGTCCATGTTTGTGCATTTGCAGTAACAAAAACAGTTAGGACTATTAAACTTATTATTAATTTTTTCATAACTATTTGATTTTGTTGGTTAATTAGAACTCCCAAGTTACTATTATATTTTTATATGGTCAAGTAAAAACACACCTAATTACAGAAAAAAAGACAAAATTTGCTTTTCGGTGATTTAAAGTTTTGATAGCTCAAGTTTTTTATTCATCTAAACTTGAGTACAAAAATTCTTCTTTTTTCTTTTTAATGCTTTCCCACTTTTCTACTACATCAACTTCTTTGCTGAATTTTACAATGTTTTTTAAGCCAGCAACAAATTTGCTTTCTTTTTTAGATTTTGTGTACTCAAGTGTATATTCGACAATTGGTTTTTGTGCTTGTGTATGCGGGATATCATAGCGGTATTCCATAATGTTTGTTGCAGAAAATGCTATTTCATAATCTAAGTTAGTTACTTTTTTTAGTGGTAATTTTTCAGGAACATCAAATTTAACTGGTTTTGCATCAGTTTTTGCAAGAAATGTATTTGTTTGAGGATTTACATTATTTATAGATGTATGTATTTCTTGTGATTCATTGTTCAAAGTATCTTTAATGTTCTGATTATGAATAGTTCTCCTTAACTTGGCAGAAATACTAGGGGACTCATTATTTATTGGTTTAATGTATATGTTTAAGAAATACACTGATACGACAAGGATTAAAATCATAACTGCCGCTGCACTTATGTAACGGAATAAGGGCAGTTTTACCGATTTATTAAGCGATTTTTTGTTTGGGAAGACAATTTTAGCGTCTGGAATAAGAACTGTCTTTTGGTACATTAAATATGAGTTAGCAATTTGGCTGTCGCTTTGGATTTTATCTGAAATAAAAGCATCATCTTCAATGCTTATTGTGCCTTCAAGTTTTGCTATTAAAAGGTTTTCGGTTTGATTATTACTGAATAATGCTGATTTTTCTGGAAACTCTTTTTCATAGACCGGCAATTTAAAATCTTCAACATCTATTAAATTTCCTGCTATCGATGGGTTTTTCTCAAGAAATGCCAAAAGCTTGTTTTCTTGATGTTTTGTTAAATTTCCATCAAGATAATCGACCCAAAATGCTTCGTAATTCTCTATGTTTATAATTGTTTTCATTTAATTACCTCCTCAAATTTTCCGATATAATTTTTAAGATGCTGACGTGCTCGAAAAATATAAACTTTTACTTGCGACTCGCTAAGCTCTGTAATTTCACCTATTTCTTCGTAAGTATATCCCTCATAATCTCTTAACAAAACTACAGAACGTTGTATCTCGTTTAATTTTTCAAGTGCATTATTTATAATTTCTCTAAGCTCGAGTTGCTTATAATCAATGTCGTAATCTTGTTGGCGATCGGTAATTTCATCGGAGTTTATAATGCGTTTGTCGCGTCTTATTATATCTATCATTCTGTTATATGCAGTTTTAAAAAGGAAAGATTTGGCTTTAGTAAAATCAACTGATTCATGATTTATCCACAGTCTCTCAAAACTATCCTGTACAATATCTTGGGCTTTGAATTCATTTTTGATATTACTCAAAATAAATCGGTAAAGCCCATTGGCATGTTTATCAACTATGATATTATATTCTTTCGTTTTCACAATCGTTTGTCTGACGAACAATTATACGGAAAAGTTACAGATTGGGGAAATAAAAGATATAAAATAAACAAATATTAGATGTTTTTGGGTTGTGTTATTTAGTGTGTGTTTTTTATAATTCTGTCACATCTTCGGGGTTTATGTGGTCTTGTATTGTTGGTTTTTTATAATCTTGTAATATTTATCAATAATTTTTCGTTTTAGTTTATCAAATTTATTAACTTTACATAAAATTTAAAATCAAGGAATTATGAAAAAAATAGCATTAATTTTGATTGCGATGTTTTTGACTGTCGCATTGTTTTCACAGAAAATAGAAGTAAAAGAAACTTCGGCTAAATTTAATAAAGATACTCGAAATGCATTATCTGTTATGGTTCATTATAGCGATGCCAAGACGGTTGAAAAACAATTGAAAAATTTATTGAAATCATATAAAGGAAAAGTAAAAACGAAGAAAGGCGTTATGTTCGGAGATGATTTAATTATAAGTACAGTAAGTCAAAATACAATTGATGTTTATGCTACTGCAAAAGAATTTAAGAATGGCGAAGTTGAGGTAAACGTTTCTTTTGACCTTGGTGGAGCATATTTAACATCAAGCACACACCCAGAGCAATATGCTCGTGCAAGTGATATTGTTAAAAATTTCGCCTTTGGTCTTACCGAACAAGCCTTTGCGGAGATTGTAAAAAATGAGGAAAAAGAACTTGATAAAGCTAATAAAGAATACAAAAAAGTTGTTCAAAACAAAGAAGGTTTGGAAAAAGACAATAAAGATTATAAAAAGCAAATCGAGAAAAACGAAAAGGAGATAGGCAATCTGACGAAAGAAATGGAAAACCATTCAGCAAAGCTAAAAGAAAAGCAAGATGCGTTTGATAAGTTAAAAAAAGAAGGAACTAAAATTAAATAAAAAATAAGCCGGCAAAAATGTCGGCATTTTTTTTAGTTATTGTTTTCAATAGTTTTATCTTTGAACAAAATTTAAAAATTGTAAAATGAAATTTGGAGTTTTAATTTTTCCGGGATCAAATTGTGATCATGATATAATATATGCTTTAAGAGATATTCTTCGCCAAGACGTTGTTGAGCTTTGGCATAAAGATACTGATTTACAAAACTGCGACGCAATTGCTATACCAGGTGGCTTTTCTTATGGAGATTATCTACGTTCTGGTGCTATTGCAAGGTTTTCCTCTATTATGGAGAAAGTTGTTGAGTTTGCAAACAACGGAGGTTTTGTTTTCGGTATTTGTAATGGTTTTCAAATATTATGCGAAGCTGGTTTGTTGCCTGGAGCACTTTTGCACAATAACAATCAGAAATTTATTTGTAAAAACCAATATATAAAAGCAGAAAATGCCGATTCGGCAATGACAAAGTTTGTATCCAAGGATAAGCCTTTAAAAATTCCAATTGCACACGGTGAAGGCAGATATTATGCTCCTGAACAAACTTTATCGGAAATGATCCAAAATGAACAAATAATTTGGAGGTATTGTGATGAAAATGGAAACCTCTCAGAAAAATCTAACCCAAATGGATCTCTTATGAATATTGCAGGTATTTGTAATAAAGAGAAGAATGTTTATGGAATGATGCCACATCCCGAACGTGCTGCTGATCCCGAGTTACGAAATACTGACGGTATAGCTATTTTAAAATCTATAATTGTTCATTTGAATACAAAAAAGTAAGATTGGTTTGCTGGTAAACTATTACTTTAGTGAGATTATTTTATAGTGTCTGCTTGTAGATTTGATATTGCTTTAGCCGAAATTTAAATATTCTCAAACAATCCCAAAACTCGTTCCTCCCAAACATTGACAGAATATTTTTCCTCTACAGTTTCTTTTGCTGTATCTCCAATAGTTTTTCGCAATTCTGGAGACTCTATTAGTTGGCACAATTTATCAAACCAGATATCATCCTTGTCTGCCAAATAACCGTTTACACCATTTTCAATAATATCGGTATTTACACCAACTGGTGACATGACCACAGGAATGCCAAGTGCCATACATTGCAAGCCTTTAAAACCACACTTCCCTTTGCTCCATTCGTCATCGGGCAAAGGCATGATACCAATATCAAACTCACACAAATCTTCTATTTCGCGTTCTTTAGTCCAATTTACAAGTTTTACATCGAGTTCTTGCGTCCATTCTTTAGAGTTAACAATTACTTTAAAATAGACTTTTGTGCCATATTTTTCTTTTATCTTTTTTAAAACAGGAATAGCTGTGTAATAATGTTTAAGAGTTGTAGTTGTTCCAGTCCAACCAATGCAAATACTGTCAGAGTTTGTTTTATTATTTTTAGGTTTATGATAATCAGTATTTATTGTTGTGGGAATTATCTTGACATTAGGATTATATTTTTTTGCATGATTTGCAAGATATTCATTTCCAACCATTACCAAGTCACAAAGTTTACAAATTTCGGCAGTTTTTTGAGGTTTTTTTAACCACGCTAAATTCTGATTCCCTTCACTAGTATCGTTTAACCAAATCGAATCATCAAAATCAAAAATTAATGGAACATCCAATTTCGATAAACGTTTTTCAAAATATGTTGTACCTAACATAAATGCTTCGCGATAAATAAAAACTATGTCGCAGTTTTTCGCGGTCTTAATATCCTTTAGGCGATGTCTAAAAGTCTTAATTACAATTAATAGTTTACTAAAATATTTTCCCTTTGAATAAAAAACCTCATCGTCTTTTTCGTTAATGATATTTGAGAATATTATTTCATAGCCATTGCTTTCAAGAATAGGAATATAATGCTCAAACCGAAACCGTTGTCCGGGAGATCTACCTTTACGGTGTTGAACTATTGCTAATATTTTTTTCATTTATTCATCAATTTTTGATAAACACCATAATATAGTTTCACACCTTTATCAAGCGAAAACAATTCTACAGCAACCGACCTTAAATGCTCCTTATCAATTTTAATTAAACTATCTATCTGTTTACACGTGTTATTTAATGCTTCTGTATCAAACGAACTAATCATCATACCCAAATTGTTTTCGGGTACAAATTTATCAATATCTCCGACATCTGCATTGCAAATAACTGGTATTCCCATTCCTAAAATTTCGGCAAGTTTTGTTGGTGAAGACGCTTTTTTACTAAAAACTGGCTTAATAAAAAATATTGAAGTGTTACTAAGAGAAAGTAAAAGCGGTACTTCTTCTCTATTTGCCGAGCGTATAATTAAGTGTTTTTCGCCTATCTTATACTTTTTCGCAAGAGCAAAAATTAAATCCTGATTATCTTTCGTAATAATAAGGAATTTAGCATTGGGTTTATACTTTACTAACACTGAAAATAACTTCATCATTTCGTCAGGCATGTACCATGTGCCTAAAGACCCAAGATATGATAAAACAAAGTCATCTCTATGGATGTTTAAGTCCTTTTTCAAGTTTTCTTTTGAGGTAGTTTCGATGTTTCTGTAGTCAAATAAATTTGTATCTGCACAACATGGAATTACTTCGATAGGAATGTCAATAAAGCCAAATTTATTATGTATAATATCTTTTCCGGCATAAGTAAGACTGATTGTATAGTCTGCATTAGCAAAAAAAGATTTTTCTTTCTTTTTAAAATATTTGTAAACTTGTTTGTAAATTGGATTAGATTGGGGCCATAAATTACCGTCAACACGCTCGTCTGCATAAAACCCACGCATATCGAAAAGGAATTTCACGCCATATTTTTGTTTAAGTTTTAATCCTGCAAAAGCACTAATGTATGATCTGCAATGGACAATATCAAAAGGGGTTTCAGTATAAATTTGTACAGCCTTATTGTAAATTTTTCTAATATCAAGTATTGTCGAAATAACAGGTGGTTTCTTGGCATATTTAATTGGAACCCACTCAATATTAGATTCATTTAAAATGTTTTGTATATAATTTTTTCGCAATTCAAAAGTGCCTTGTTTTTCGGCAGATAGGATTGTGATTTTAATCTCTTTTTTACTTAGCTCTTTCAAATAAGGGATTACCTGCGATTCTCCAAGAGGATCGGTCATACCATCATAAGAAATATAGAGTATATTCATCATTAGTTATTAATTACATGTAGGGAGACAAAAATATATCAATTAAATCAAATTGCAAATTGCTAAACCTAATTATTCTTATACACAATCCCTTTGCTTGTTTTTCCGTTGATTTCAATTTTCAATTCTTTGTCAAATTTTACATGTCTAATAATATCATCTTCGTAAACACATTCTAAATTATTAAGATACTCTTCATCAAAAAGACCGTCATTTATAAAAGGATTAATAGTAAAATATCCCACCATAAATGATGTTAAATTATGAAAGAAATGAGTTCCTTGGCTTGGGTCTATTCTATAATTACTTAATCCTGATTCGACAATTATTCTTGCGGCAGAAATATTAGCCCATTTTACAGGTATCCCTAAGGATGGGTCAGAAGAACCCCACCGACCAGGACCGACTAGCACATAGTTTCTACCTTCATCAATAAATTTTTTATTTAATTTATCAACCAGCTCGACTGTTTTAAGGTTATTTTGAAATTTAAAATTTTGAGTTTTCACATAAATAATATCTACTATATCTGAATAAATGCCATTGCCCAAAGCTGACTCCGAGTATAAAATTGCTTTATTTGTGTCTATATTTTCAAGGTCGATGTTAATATCCTGATCTGTTTCTATAATTGGGCGTATTTGTAATAAAGAAAACACTATTGGTTCTTGACTTCCTTTTGGTGGAAAATTGACTGCAAATTCGACCTCAATATGATTATTCATTTCCATTTTACCAATTTTCATAAAATCGATAAGTATTTCGCTAAGCGGAAAGGAGTTATGTTTAAGAATGTTAGCAAAAGTTATCAATTTTTTGCCATCATACATAATGCTGTCTTTAATCATATGGCCATTCATGTCATAAGTAGAGCCAATGTGTCGTAAAGCATTGTCTTTATGTGCATCGTCTATTTGAAGTTTAATAATATTAACGTCTTCGCTTATTGAAGGAACAAATTTATGAGGGTCAAGACTAAGTGCAAAAAATGTTTTCTGTGTGTCTCTTAGTGTAAGGTCTGGGGATGATAATTGCAAACAGTTTGCAGGAAATTTTGGTGAGAATCGCAATGACTTACCACCGTCCACAATCTGTTTTCCGAGTCCGAGAGCTATATTAACAATCCCGTCTTCTGCTTTTTCGGGTTCTATCGGGTAAAAATTTATTGATCTTGCTACACCAGAGAAGCTCGGATAAAACCTGTCATTATAGCTTGTTCCACAAACATCTTGAAGAACAACGCCCATTTTTTCCTCGTCAATAACATTAGCAGTCGCTGCCATATATGCTTTTGAGTCTTTGTAAAAAACTGATGCGTAAACGCTTTTTATGGCTTCTGTTAGCAATTTGATTGTTAAATGTTTGTCGTCAACAACATTTGGAATCATATAAGTCGAGTAAACACCAGCAAATGGCTGATAATGAGAATCTTCGAGCCGACTTGATGATCTTATGGCAATTGGATTATCGGTATAAGAAATAAATGAGTATAGACTTGTAAATATCCTGTTTGGCAATTTGGCATTTATAAAATGGTGTAAAATTTCATCATCACTTAAGTTTGATGTCCCGATATCGTAGAGCTTATTCGTTTCCATAAATTCGTCAAAAATATCGGTGCACAATATTGCTGTTCTAGGTATTGTTATTGTTACATCGTCGTATTTTTTCCGAAGTTTATATTTTTTAATTAATAAATCTGTAAAAGCAAGTCCTCTAGCTTTACCACCTATATATCCATCGCCTATTCTCGAAAATATTGAATATGAGTCAAAAGTATTTTGCTCGAACTTTGTAATAACACCTCTTCCACTATTGAGCCGGTAATTTGAGATTGCCTCGTAAATAAAATTGCGTATATCTTCGATGTTTTCAAAATGTTCGGGCGTAAGATGTTTAAACCTGCGTGCTAATAAAAACAATGACCTCGAGTTAAGCCATTTTGTTATGTGATTTTTACTTACATGATACGCAAGACTTTCGGGAGATATTTTTAATATTAGTTCTTGAAAAGACTTTAAACTGCTTGCTGTGCAAATCACCTTTTTCTTAGCTGGGCAATAAAAATGGAAACTTCCGAGATGTAAATTTTTTATTATAAAGTTTCTCAGCTCAAACGAAAAGTTTTTATTGTATTTCCCAATAAAATCAATATTCATGTCATCGGCAAGAGCTTTGTTATTGCTTTCGGATGACAGTAATAATAAAGGCACATTTTGGTCAATTGACTGGATTTTTTTGCATAATTTTAAACCAGCTTGCTTGTCTATTGTATTATTGATTTTATATCTAACATCGCTAAAAACACCCAATATGTTTTCTTGAAATTTTTCAAACAGGGCTAGTGCATCATTATAATTTGTTGCAAGCAATATTTTAGGTCGTCCACGCATCCGTAGGTTTTGCTGGTGGCTGTTTGCCCCTTCGATGGATGATCTTTGCGATTGGATAAAAAATATCTTGTAAAGTATTGGCAACATGCTTGAATAATACCTGATGCTGTCTTCCACCAAAATTACTGCTTGAACCCCCATTTCAAGAATATCATGAGGAGCATTCATTTTATCCTCTATTAG
>JAQVPT010000227.1 GCA_028701945.1 Bacteroidales bacterium | reverse complement strand
GTCGTTATTATTTCATACACCGTCATTGCGAATGTACGAAGTACCTGAAGCAATCTACTGTTACAAGGGCAGATTGCTTCAGTCTCAAGAGACTTCGCAATGACGGTGGGGGATAGCAGATTGTTTCAGATTTTGTGTGTATTATGCTTAACAAATTTCTATTACTCCATAATAAACCTTTTTACATACAGTATTTTGTCTGTTCCAACAAAATACACCCCTGCTTCTAAAGATGAAATATTGATCTGTAAGCGTTCAATACTAGCCATTTTAGTTAAAATTTTTTGTCCCAATGCATTATAAACACAAATATTTTTGCCCATTAATTGTTTATCTATATTTAGATTTAAATATTCGTGTGTCGGATTACCAATTACTTTTATGAAATCTTTATTGGAATGTAAATTTTCACTCGCACTGAATTCATCTTCTACTATTAAGCGAACCATGAGTGTTGCATGATAAAAATGAGAATAAAAGAATGACCCAAACAAAGCAAGAAAATCGTGACCTGTTGTATTTATGCTATGATCAACAGGAAAACTGTAATTAATATCCGTATAATTATATATAAATAGTATTAATCTAGGCTCATTATATACTTCGATAAAATTATTATAATTAGGGCTGATATCAAGATGATACCATTTGCCTAATGTGTCTAATTCATTAGCATGAACACTTATCGCCTTCATTAATACTTCAGGGTAATGATAGTCATAACAATAATAAAGTCCACCGCCAAGATATTCTAAAAAAGGTATAGCATCAGGTACAAAAATTTCAATACCTGTAACATATACACTTCTTGTAAATAGATATGTCATAGCAATTTCATCGTATTCACCTACTTCAGGACAAATATCTGCTGTTTTTAATAATCCTGTCATATTGTTATTGTCGCGTGCAAAAACGTTTAAAGTAACTTCTGTTGAATCATAGAAATAGTTATCATAAGAATAAGCATCATCAAAACTTTCTGATAAAAGTTCATAATTAAAATAATACATCCCTAATAATGGTTTGCTAATACTAAAAGGTTCATCACAAACAAAAGTGCCTATGCTGTCTCCGGGAGCAAGAGGCTCATTGGCAATAAAAACATCATTATAGATTGCAAATCCCCCAGGGTCGGTAACTTGTACGTGTACGTGTGGAATAATAGTATCGGTGCCGTTATTTGCAATTTTTACATAAAAAACCATTTGAGAATTTTCGTTCCCCAACTGATGTATAGGTAATTTTGAATAATGCCCATGTCTAGCATAGTAAGTGTCGAACAAAGAATTATTAAAAAAGTGAGGGAACTCGAAAAAATCTATTCCTGCATCTATAAATTTTAAATCGCATTGTGGTTTTTGCATTAATACTACATCGTCAATCATCCAAGCGTAACCCTTCTCGCCGTTATACCTGAAACGAACAAAAAGACTGGACTGATTAGCAGCTATTTCACTAATGTCTATATGAACAAAATCAGGATTATTAGTGCAATCAGTAAATCTAACATCGCTATGTACAATATATTCTTGCCAGTTAATACTGTCGTTACTTATTTCTACAGTAACATTGGCTTCACCTTTTCTATAATAACTCTGAAACTTAAGTATTACATTATTAAATTCACTACAGTCAATTCTTGTCTTATATGTCATCCACGAGTTTTGATTGTTGCTTCCCATGCCCAACCCGTCAGAATCAAATAGGGCATAACCATTTTCATAAGTTGACGATTGGATTGTACCCATATAAACTGCTTGCTCACCACCTGGCGATTCATTTCCTATTACCCATGGACCATTAGCAAAAATATGATTATAATCGCAAACCCAATCATTAGGGTTAGAAAAATCGTTTTCCCAGATTACTTCTTCATTATCTGCACTAATACAAACTTTAATTAGTAAAATTAGAATAACAAATATTAATGTTTGTTTTAACATGCTAAACTTGTTTTATTTGCATAAAAATACTGTATTTTTTTGTAATCATATTAAAAATTATATATTTTTACTGAAAATTCTAATTTTAATTTAACATTTTATGGAAACCAAAATTACTTTTATTACAGCGGTGATACTCTTTATGTATTGCAATACTACTATTTTTGCCCCAACTCGTCCTCGTTTCAGCCAAAGGCGGACACGTGCAACGAGGACGCATCTATACTAAGCATTTGTAATGCGAGTTCACAATTATTTTATAATTTTGTAAGGTATTGGGAGATTTAATAGCAAAGAAATGAATCCTTTAAATGTTGGTTTAAGCATTGAAAATGCAAAGAAAAATAAGTCCTCGTTGCAAACGAGGACTAGTTTGGGGCGTATGCGAAACCCACAGAACTGGATATATGCAAGTGTACAGGAACCTCAATTGATAAACCGAGGCTATACAGGGCACGAAATGCTACCTGAATTTGATCTTATTAACATGAACGGACGCTGCTACGACCCGGTTGTGGGTAGGTTTCTTTCTACTGATAATTTTGTTCAGGATCCTTTTAGTTCACAGTGTTACAATAGGTATTCGTATTGTTTGAATAATCCATTAAAGTATTCAGATCCAAGTGGAGAAATCATATGGGCTCCAATTATTGCAACGTCTATATGGTTGGGAGCATTTAATTTAGGAGTAAACTATTCTGCTGGTAATATTGATAACTTCTCGCAAGGTGTAGGTTATTTTGGAATTGGATTAGCAGCAGGTTTTGCAGGTGGTGTAGCAGGGGCTGCTGTTGGTAGTGCAATAGGGTCAATAGGATTCTTAGAAGCAGGAATTACTGGTGCTGCAGGAGCCTCACCAACTGCATTTATTACAGGTTCCGGTAATTCATGGATGTGCGGTGCAAGTTTTGGTGAAGGTTTATGGGCAGGAACAAAATCATCCTTGATATCCGGAGGTATTAGCTTTGTAACAAGTGGGTTAATAGGAGGAATTGCTGCAAAACAAAAAGGAGGTGGTTTTCTAACGGGTGCTGGCATTATAAATAGTACTCCTAGTATTGATATAAATGGTACATCGGGACCTGTCGAGTATGATAATTCGTCTGCAAGAGAGTTTGCTGAAAAGTATACGAATATATCAAAAAAAGTAAAACACTTATATGCTGATCACTCAATGCCCGAAGGCTACTATGTAGAGAATGGTGCTGTTTGTGAACCGTCTGGAATTAGAGTAGACGGAGCAACTGAATATAGGGGGTGGTTTAAATCAGATGTATATCTCTTTCCAAATGCTTTTCAGTCAAAAGAACAATTATATATAGTTATGCAGCATGAGTTTATCCATGTTAATTTTAATGCGATTTTTTCTCCTAGGTATACATATGAAAATGAAGAAGCAACAGCAAGGTTATTTTCGCTAGATCAAGGCAAAGCTTGGGGCTACAAGGTTAATACTTTGCAAATTCAATTTAATCAAGTTAAAAATGATTATTTACCAAAATACCATTATTCTAGGTTTGGTTTTAACATTAGATCTAATAAACCATGGTAACAAAAAAAGGTTTTGCATTTTGTTTTCTATTGATTTTATGTAGTTTTTGTTTGGGGCAGAAAACAATAAACTATATTAATTATAAAAATGGAGTAAGAATACCTGAAAATTACAATGAACTTAATTATAGTTTCAATAGTAATATTGGTTTTGTTTTTGAAGCAACAGACACAATTACAAGTTTTGTTTTCTATGAGAAAGTTTGCGATAGCATAAAGAGTATGATTATCAATACGGTAAGTAGATATTGTCAATTTCAAGATTTCTTCAAAAAAGCGGTTTGTGTTGATGTTTACTATTTGGGTGATTATTTTTCTAATGATTTTTTCACAACAAAACTTTTTTTTATTCAGGGTATATCTCAAAACAAAGAGATTACATTAAGATATATTATATTTATTAATTCTGATAAACAAAAGGTTATTTCATCAGCCGAACTAGCCAGTACTGTGCTATTTTGGGATAATAAAAATAAGAATTATTACCGTTCAGGTGGTGATGATAAGACTATAATCTGTAGAACAAATAAGTTTGCAGCTTACTTTACAGGAGGTGTTAATAACGTTACCTCCAAAAGAGCATTCATACGATACTACATCTTTGATAAGATAAGAAATAGACCTGAAAAATTTAAGTTCTTAAAAAAAACAGGATATATAAAATAGAAGTGTTAATTTAAATAATAAGATATGAAAAAAACGATTTTGCTCTGTTTGGTGTTGTTAATGTCAATAGTTCTTTCCGCCCAACAAATCGACATTAAAGCAGGCGGAGGTGTGCATCAGATGCATTGTTTCTTTCCCGATATTGAGCAAGATTTTGAAACTAAAGGACAGTTACCCCAGATACATTTTACAGCTGGTGCAGATATTGGTTTTAACCTCTCTGGAAATCACTGGCTTTACACTGGGTTATCAGGTAATTTGCAGCGTTTTCAACAAAGTTATAGTGATAACCCACCCAGATATCAGAGCTTAACTTTAGCGCTTCCAGTACTATATCAATACAGGATGAACAATTTTTCTATTAGTATTGGAACAAATATAAGTGCTTTGCTTTACATTACAGAATCTTATTACAATGCACAAACTGAAAAGTTTAGCTATAAAGGGCATATGGAATTAAAAGACATTTATGATGATAAAGGGTGGGCAGAATTATTTAGACCAATCAAAACCCAATTTACAATTTCACCAGCTTATCAAATATCGGATAAACTTCAGGTTTATATGCAAATGGATTTATTTTACCATAGAATCAGTTTTACCTATACTGAATCTTTAGGCAGTGAATTAATTACAGCATATGTCAAGTACTTGTCGTACTGGGCAGCAGTGGGTATAAAATACAATTTGTATAAACCTGAGAAGTATTTGGATTAGATATAAAATGTTTTAAAATTACAACCTACCTATACCCAAACCCATCCAAAATATCTTTAATGTTTTTCCCCAACTCGTCCTCGTGTCCGCCTTTGGCTGAAACGAGGTATAGTTTGGGTAAAGCTATTTTAGGATGGGACACTTCTGTATTTGCTTAAAAGTTAACCAACGGTTGTAAGCATATTCTCGGTTACGTTTTATATAGCTTAACAATAATTGATTAATGCCACTAAACACAAGTTAGCAAAAACCGAAAAAAACTTGCACACAATACCAATAATTGGTATCTTTGTAAAAAACACAAACAATTATGGCTAAGAATACATCAATACTACTCGGAGACTATTTTGATAATTTCATTAATCAGCAAATTAAGTCTGGTAAGTTCTCATCCGCAAGTGAAGTTGTTAGAGCAGCTCTTAGACTTTTTGAGTATGAGCAATCAAAGAAATCTGAACTTATTAATGAATTAAAAAAAGGTGAGAAATCTGGTTTTGTAAAAGATTTTGACCGTGATACTTTTCTTAAAAACATTCACGAAAAACACCTTCCGGCATAATGAAATACAGAATAAGTCTCTTGGCAAGCCAAGATCTTGAGAATATTTGGTTATATACTGTTGAAAACTGGTCAATTGAACAAGCGGACAGATATATAAATCTAATTATAGATGAAATAGAGTATGTCGTAAAAAAACCAGAATCTGGGATTGATTGCAGTTCAGTCAGGAAAGGATACTTCAAATCCAAAATCAAATCTCATTTTATCTTTTATAAAATTGAAAAGAAAAGTAAAATCGTTGAAATTATCAGAGTTTTACACCAAATGATGGATATAGAAGATAGATTAAACAGCTAGCAAACGGCAGTTTCTAACAGCAAGTAAACACCATAGCCCTGCAAAGCCTACGCTAAAAGCAGATGGCAGGGCTACATTGCTTACTTGCCGACGGTTTGTAACAATGTTTTGCGCAAAATATTTTCCCTCAAATAATACCTCACCTCAGCGTAGTCCCCCCAACTCGTCCTCGTTTCAGCCAAAGGCGGACACGTGCAACGAGGACGCATCTATACTAAGCATTTGTAATGCGAGTTCTAAATTATTTTATAATTTTGTAAGGCATTGGGAGATTTAATAGTAAA
>JAQVPT010000226.1 GCA_028701945.1 Bacteroidales bacterium | reverse complement strand
GTGATTGATTTCCCGAACCCCAGCAAGAACCAATTATATTTGTTCCTGTATTTCCGCACGAGCTCATTAAAAAGAAGTCTGGATCACCTGTCGTGGTGGTGGTTGAAAAAGTATGAACTCCTGTGGTGGTCGGAGTAAAAGAATAAACTACTTCGTCACCTGCTTCGTTATAAGAACAACCAGTATAGGTACCCCAATCACTACCAGTGGCAGCAAGTGTTCCTGAGTATGTAGTACCACAAGTCATAGGAGTGATCGAAGCACATGGGTCAGACATTGTTCCATAAGTAAGTCGAATAGTGCCCCTATAAGTATCAGTTTCCATTGCAGTAGCATCTCCAGGATCAGTTCCATCGGCTCGCCTCTTAGTTTGCAAACCCGTAGCAGATGCACATGCCATGTTTTGATTACTCCCACTTCCAGCATAAGCATCATATACCATCACTAACAAGTTTCCTGAGGTATAATTATATGATGTAGATAATGGGATAGCTTTCCAACCTGATGTTGCAGCTTGTGTAGTACTACCATTATAACAAGCGGTTGCACCAGAAGTATATGTTGCAGAGTTCCACGCAGCCGTACTGGTTATTGTCGTACCTGAAATACTGCGCATATAAACTTTTGTTGGTTTTGTCCGGGCAGTTTCTGTTCCAGTTTTATAATACTCTATCTGCGTTATATTACCATATCCATTAATCTCTGATTGTAAATATAAACTCGCATGTCGCTGATAACCCCACCAATGTGTCAATGGGCAATAATAACTACCAGAGGCTGTGGAACCAATCGTCCACGTGGGATCAACTGTTACAGGATATTGAGCATGTTGTAACCAATCCAAACTCACATCAGAATATATTTCAATGCCATTATTGACAAATTTTACAGTGTAAGAACCTTTATAAAAAGATTTGGCTTTAGCTTTTATGTCTGCTGGGATTTTATTTTCATTTTCTAAACCATAAAATAATTGTGCATCTTCTTTGTTTGATTGTGCATCAAAAACTATAAGTGGATTGAGATATAAAATTTGGTCGTCAGCAAATTGCAAACCGATAAATTCATCGGTAAAATCGTTTGTAATAAAATCGCCTTTAGAGTTTATTATTTTTACACCTTCAGGTAGTTCAATAAATTGCTTAAAACTAACTGTTTTTGCATTAGACAAATTAGTCCATTGTTCTAGTAAACTATTTATAATAATATTATTTTCGATACCATTATCAATAATTTTAATTTCATCAACAACTCCATTAAAACTTTGATATCGAGCGATATTATCATTTACTTGAACAATATTATTTAGTGAACTTTCTCTTTGGATAATGTTTTTATCATTATCTAAGATTAACAATTCAGGATTTTTCCAAATTGTTATATTCATTGATTTATCAATGATTGAAATACCTTTATCGCCTGCGGTTTCAGGAAAATAAGTTTTTATAGTATTTGTATTATTGCTATATGCGTAACCATTATCATTTGTTTTTGTAATTGTAAAATCAATATCCTGCCATTGTTGGCTAACGTTTTGATAATGATAATTACCACCAATTTGTGCGACTATATCGCCATTATCTTTTTGAAAATGCTTTGTGTTTTGAGTGCGTTTAGATACAATTTCTTGTTGAGGAGTAAAACCACCAAAGATACCATCGTCCTCCCATTTTTTAAGATTCAATGCGGAAATTGGTTTTTCATTAGCTTGTAAAGTGAAGCTATCGAAATTTTGGTGTGTAACAGATTTGCTGTTTTCTTCTTTCAAGATAGACTTGTTATAAGTTTTATCTGCATTAAGTTTGTCGTACTCTTCTTTTGAAATAGATTTATTAAAAGTCTGTTTTAAACTAGATTTTTCATAATTTTCTTTTGAAACAGATTTATTGATAGGTTGTCTTACATTGGAATTATCAGAATCATTTTCTGAAATATATTTGTCGTTTTCTTCATTTTGTGGTTTATAAGCCTCAGTTGTAAAATAAAGATAATACGCATCATTTATTGCTTCAACAATCATATTCTCAGTAATATCCTTATGAGAATGAAAAAAACATGTTTCACCATCTTTACTCAACTTAAATCTCTGGATTAAGGGATTTGATAAGACCTCATTTTCAACAAATTGCAAAAAGCCAACATCAACTGGAAAGTCAGACAACTGCATATAGGTAATTTGAGTATTATCAGGATATACTTTTGTCGCATCTTGACTAACGAATTGAACTTGTGAGAAAACAAAAAAAGGTAACAAAAACAACAATATTGTAAATGTATTTTTCATAATTATAAAATTATTACACAAAACTTAATTAACTTAACTCCCTTTATTTTAACGAAAAACATAGCTTAAGGTTGCTTAAAAAAGCACTTAGTCATATGCAAAACTACAAAAAATTATTCTGACTTTTAAAAAAAATAGTGTTATTCCGTTTTTCGTATATATTTTATTGTTTATAGGCCTGTATTTACTTAAAAAATCAAAAACAGCAAAACCACAATAATAATTACAGATAAAGTCTTTAAACCTTTTTGGTGATTTAAAACATTTCTATCCTAATATATATTTGTAAAATTTACACATGTGAAAAACAAGACTTTAGTCTCATAAACCCTAATGTTTAACAAACATAAAAACTGAAGATACTTAAAAACATTTTTCGCTTAGTATTGTAAAAAACACTTTCAGTTTCACTAATGAGTTAGTAGTTTGATTACTTTTTGTGCAGCTTGATATTTATCAACTTTTAAATGTTGGTCGTAAATCATTTCCTGTTAACCGTGAACAGTTTTCACTTCCCAAACACATAATTAACAATATTTGCTCCCATCTGCAAAGCCTTTTGCCTTATTTCGTACGAGTCGTTATGGACAGTTTCGTCTTCCCAGCCATTACCAAGGTCAGTTTCATAAGTATAAAAAACAAGTAAGCGTCCTTGATAAATAATTGCAAAACCTTGTGGTGGGAGATTGTCGTGTTCATGGATCTTAGGTAATCCGTTTTTAAATTCGTACTTCTGATGATAAATTTCGTGCGAATATGGTAATTCTATAAGCTCGATATCGGGGAAAACTCGCTTCAGTTCTTCTCTAATATATGGATCCATTCCGTAATTGTCGTCAATATGCAAAAAACCACCAGATAAAAGATAATTTCTCAAATTTTCAGCATCATAATCAGAAAAGACCACATTACCATGGCCTGTCATGTGAATAAAAGGATAGTTAAAAATATCTGCACTTCCAGCTTCTACTGTTACTGGCTCTGGATTAATACTTGTTCCTAAATTTTCATTACAAAACGCTATCAAATTGGGCAAGGATGTGGGATTTGCATACCAATCACCGCCTCCGCTGTATTTGAGCAAAGCAATTCTGTATGAATATTCTTGTGCTTGCAAATTTGTAATGCAAAAAATCGTAATTGCAATTGCAATTAAATATTTAAATGTTTTTTTCATTAATCTTAATCTTATTTAGCATGCAAATTTAGTTGAACCCCTACCATTAAAGGAGTCCTACTATAATTTAGGTTATTGTTTGAAAATTCATTTATCCAGTCTGTCGGAGAATAGCTTACAATAACCGAAATGTAGCTTTTTGATAAGCGAACAAATGCTCCATAGTCGTGTACGTCAAGATAGTCTGATTTTCTAAATCGCGCGCTTTGATTAAGATCTGAGCTTTTTAAAACATATTGAGTCCCATACCAAATATTATAATTATAATAGCCTCCTAAATCAATAAAATAACCAAGACTTCTATAGGTTTGTTTGCCAAGATTAAATCTCAAATATAAACTTCCGCCTAACGAATTTTGATAGGTTTTAATTTTATTATAAAAATTTGCAGGATCAAAAATGGCCATAGAATCTTTAACAATTCTTGAGGTTCTGTTTGTGTATGACAATTCGGCTCCAACGTCAAAGAAGTCAACAATTTTATAACGGTATGTATAACCAATTTTCAATGAATGCGAAAGTCCCATACTTTCAAGACTTTTTTCCAGTGGAACGGGTACAGAATAAGATATAAAATAATATCCAAAATGCTTATCTGAGCATGACCACAAAGTTTTAGCAAGGTATTTGTCTTCGTCCATCATATTTTCTGATCTACGCTGTGCAAATACAATATTGCTGGTTGCTAACAATACCAAAACTAATAATATCGAAAACCATTTAATCTTCATAGTTTGTAAATTTTATATTACCTGCAAAGTTAATAGTTAAATTATTATAAAAAAGAGGCGATGAGAAAAGTTTTCAGTTCTCAGTTTTCGGTTCGCACATGATGAACGCCAAATTTGACTTGTCAATGAATGTATTTCTTCTTCGCTCGCGAGGATTTGCAAAGCTGAGCGGCAAAGAAACAATCAACTGTTATCAGTAAGTTTTCACAAAACACAACAGAAAACTGTGAACAACAAACCGTAATCCGATTAATTATTTCACAACAAGTTTCTTAACAAATTCACCCTTGTCAGTTATTACATTTACTTGATAAACGCCTTGTTTTAAATTAGAATCAATAATAAGCTTGTTCAGATTTGATTTTTGCGAAACACAAACTCGTCCTAAAGCATCGAAAATTGTAATTTTATTTATAGTTTGATCGGAGATTATTGTAAAATATCCTTCCGTTGGATTAGGATAAATTTGAAGACTGTTTTTCGCCTCGTCAGAAATAGAAGTAATTACGTTAACCTCTGCTATTCCAGAGGACATACATCCGTTATTATCTAAAACAGCAACTGAATAAAGACCAGCAGTAAGATTGATTATCAATAAACTATGTTCATTATTTGACCAGTTAATTGTATAAGGTGCTTCTCCTCCAGTAATTATTAATTCTATTTGTCCATCTTCATTTCCTGCACCAGATTCGTGAGTAATGTTGAAATTAAGTACAGGTTTTTCAAAAACAGTTATATAGTTTGGCACTTCTAATTCGTCTTGTCCAAATTCACTTTCAATACTTAAACTAACTGTATATGAACCAGGACTTGCATAAAAATGTACTGGGTTTTGCTCATTTGATGTTCCACCATCGCCAAAATTCCATGCCCATGATGTTGCTTCATAATAACTTAAATCTGTAAATTGAACTGTTAAACTTCCACAAGCTTCTGTTTGATTAGCAATAAAATCAACAACTGACGGAAGAACTTCTTCCAAGCTAACAATAATGCAATCGGATGCCTGACAAGTGTTATTTCCCGTAACAGTTACGCAATATTCGCCAGCATTTAACCCAGTAATTGTCTCGATATCAAAACCACCTGTCCATAAAATTTGGTAAGGCTCATCATTTCCAGTTATTAAAACACTTGCTGTTCCGTCATTAGCCAAAAATGTTTCTTCAGTCATGCTAAGCTCAATTATTGGTATTATACCAACAAAAATATAATCTGTAAATACTTTAGTGTCACTACCTGTGGCATTTTCGGCAATTAGACTAACTGTATATAAACCAGGACTTGCAAACAAATGTTCTGGGTTTTGTTGATCTGATGTTTCGCCATCTCCAAAATCCCAAACCCATGAAGTTGGGAAATTTTGACTTTCGTCTGTGAACTGAACAGTTAAATTATCACAACCAGAAGTTTGATTTGCACTAAAGTTTGCTACAGGTTCTGCATCATTTGTATCAACAGTTCCACATGCTTCAACAGAACAAGAATTTACACTTGTTACTGTTACGCAATAAGTGCCACCTGATAAACCAGTTACTACATGAGTCTGATTAGAATTAAACCACATATAACTATAAGGAGGTTCACCTGATATAACATTAACACTTGCTGTACCATTATTTGCTCCAGGAGCAGACTCTGGTGTTGTTGTTACAGATACTGATGGAGATTCAATTAAAGTAACATTAACATCATCAGTAGATGCACATCCGTTTGTATCTTCAACAACTACTGTATAAGTTCCTGTGGATGTAACTTCAAAAGTTTGCGTGCCCACAGAACCTTCCCATTCATAAGAAGAATATCCAACACCAGCATCTAATATTACATTTTCACCACAGTTACCAGTAATA
>JAQVPT010000225.1 GCA_028701945.1 Bacteroidales bacterium | reverse complement strand
CATTAGTTCTCGGTTCAAACTTGATTGATTATTGAAATTGTTAATAAGTGAATTGAGACAAAGTAAGTGAAAGCCTTCGTTTATAAAACTCGTGTTGCAATTTGTCGGACTTCATCAAAGATATTCTGTTTTTCTATTTCACTAGCTTGCGATATAGCAGTAAAGTACTTATGCTCGATTACTTGCATTCCGCAAAATCCAAAAATGCAATCGTGAGTAAGTGTGTTTAATGCGTCAATTCTTTTTGGGTCTTTTAAAACTTTTTTGGAGCCAGTAGTGTTAAATATAATAATTTTTTTGTCTGTTAGTTTTGGTATTGCATTATTTTGATCAAATTCAAACGCATATCCCTGCACAAATACTCTTTCGATATAACCTTTAAGAATAGCTGGCATTCCTGACCACCAAATAGGATATACAAAGCATATAAGATCGGCCCATTGAATAAATTTTTGTTCATTCATGATATCAACAGGAAATATTTCATTATCGATAGCTTCGAGATCTTTTTTACTTAGTACTGGATTGAATTTTATTTCATAAAGGTCTCTAATAACAACTTCGTGCCCGTTTTTGTGAAATGTTTCAGCTAAAGTGTCTTTAATTGCTCCAGTAAAACTTTCCTCTTTGTAATTTGCGTATATAATAAGTGCTTTCATAATTATATTTTTGGCAAATTTAACTGATTTTTGGCAAAAAAACGAAAAATATGGCTAATAGTTATAAACAGGCTAAATAAAAAAAGCCGCAAACAATGCGGCTTTTAAATGTTTATAGTATATTCCTTTAAAACTATTTAAGGTTAAGCTTTTTAGCTATATTTTTTGGAATAGCGTCTTTATGAACAACAATATTCATAGTTTTGTATTTAATGAAACTTTCAGAAGCATAAAAATACCCATCATATATGTTATCAGTAGTCCATGAGTTTTTTACGTAATAATATTTAACTCCATTTTGGTCTTTTGCTCTTCCTGCGATAAGCATTCCATGATCATCGGTAGTTTGGTAATTATCAAAAGCTATCTGTCTCATTTCCTGCGTAATCTCTTTTTCAGTTACCGGTTTCTCGAATTTATAAAGCAGCTCTTCTTTTTCTCTTTTCGATAATTCTTCCCATTTAGCTCTTTCAAGTCCATCAAGATCTGGACGTTCTTCTTCAGGAACAATAGCTATTCCTTTTGTCCATTTAAAGCCTTTTTCGCTAACATCAGCTCCCCATGCAGCAGAGTATCCATTATTAATTGCGTTGTCAAGAACTTCGAGTAGCTCTTCAATAGGTAGGTTGTATGCTTGTTTCCATAACCAGTTATCTGGAATTTCGAGAATAAATGGTTTATAAAAAGGATGATGAGTGTAAGATGTCAAATTTATATAATTGTCAGAATTAATGTTAAGTTCTTTTGCAAAAGAAATGGGTGAATATTCTTTACCATTATAATTAAATTTTTCTGGAACTTCACCAAGATAAGCATCTAAAATTCCTTTGTATCCTTTAAACCAAGCAGTAGAAAGTTTTTTGTTTGGATTTTTTAAGACTGCATCCATGTACGCTTCTAAAACCGCATCAAGCTCACCATGTACGTGATTTTCTTCACCATATTCAAGACCTTTGTAGTTTTCTTCGGGTGCGATTCCAAAATTATCAATTACCCAAAAAACATCGTGAAAAGCTCCACCACCACCAAAATTGGTTTTTCCATGCATTCTTACGTATTTTTCAGCTTTATGCTCATAAGCTTTGCGAACTATAAAAAGGTCTGACAGGTCAAAATCACCTTTGCCAAGTCTTAACAATTCGGCTTCTACAAATCCCAATCCGCTGTAACTCCAGCATGTTCCGGCTCGATATTGGTCTTTTACTGATGTTACTGGAACTTGCTTTTCCATTGTAAACTGATAAACTTCCTTCTTTTCCTCTACGTCTTGTGCTGATAAGCTAAAAGCAATGAAAGAAAAGCTAATTAAACTAATTAAAAACAAATTTTTCTTCATAATTATAAATTTTTATTAACAGCACAAATTTATAAATAGTTTTTCTAATAACCACGATATTTATGGAAATATATAAATTAGTCAGATTTGGCTACTGTAAAAAATCAGTTTTTAGTAATCAGGAATCGGTAATTTAAAAAAACGATAGCAACGATTAAATAATAAATTTAATGTTGAGACCATCGTAAGCAAGTTCAATAAATTCAGGGAGAAGTGTATTAATTTCGTTATGGAGACCCATTTGATGAGCAATATGTGTAAAATATGCTTTGCGAGGACTGCATTCTGTTATGATTTTTATAGCTTCGTCTAATGAAAAATGTGCAATGTGTTTTTCTTTTCTTAATGCGTTTATAATTAGGGTTTTAGACCCAATTATTTTAAGTTTCTCTTCTTCAGAAATATAATTTGCATCAGTAATATAAGTTAAATCGCCAATTCTGAACCCTAAAATAGGAAGTTTGTAGTGCATAACTCTAATAGGCGTTATTTTAATGTCTTTAACAAAAAATGGCTCTTCGTCAATAGTATTAAGGTTTAATCGTGGAATACCTGGGTAATTTGAGCCTGAAAAAACATACGAATAATCATTTCGAAGGGCAGTTTGCACTCGTCGCTCTGCAAATATTTCCATTGGCTGATTTGAACTGAAATTAAACGCTCTGACATCGTCTAACCCCGCAATATGGTCTTTATGCTCGTGAGTAAAAATAATTGCATCAAGCACTTCTACTTTTTCGCGTAGCATTTGTTGCCTAAAGTCTGGACCTGCATCTATAAGAATATTTGTATCATTTATTTTTAGAAGCAAGGAGGATCTTAATCGATTATCCTTAGGATTGCTTGATTTACACACATCACATTGACACCCGATTACGGGAATTCCTTGTGACGTGCCTGTTCCTAAAATAATTGCTTCCAAAATATAAGTTTTGCACAAATTTACTTATTATTCCGAGTTTTTATAGTGTTTTAGGATGTTTTATGTTTGTTTTTTAATTTATTTAGAGAGTTATAATTATTTTTATGCATTTATTGCTTTGACTTTTTCGGAATTTGATTGTTTTGTTCGTGGTGCAATTTTGATATTCCATGTTAATTTTTACGCCGTGCACCAGTTGCAGATAAACCGATAACCGAGTAGTTCTGCTACGAGCTCACGACCGAAGGGAGTAAACTGATAAACTGATAAACTGATAAACTGATAAACTGATAAACCGTTTTCATATTATTTTATCATAAGAAAAAAATGTTTAGTTTTGCAAAAACATGTATTTGAATGGCTAATAGTGAAACAAAACTTTATTTAATTCCCAATGTAATAGGCGACATTGAGCCCAAACTTGTTGTGCCAGAGAACTTACCAATGCTTATTGAAAGTTTGCAACACTATATAGTTGAGGACATTCGAAATGCTCGCAGATATTTACGGAAATTAAGTAAAAATATAATTATTGATGACTTACATTTTTATGAGCTCAATAAACATATTGATGATGCTCAAATATCAACATATCTTGATGTCTGTAAAAATGGGAATAATGTCGGACTGATAAGTGAGGCCGGATTACCTTGCATAGCCGACCCTGGTAGTGTGATTGTTAGAATGGCTCATCAGAAAGGTATTAAAGTTGTTCCGATTACAGGTCCTTCGTCAATCTTTCTTGCTTTAATGGCTTCGGGACTTAACGGACAAAATTTTGCGTTTAATGGATACTTGCCAGTTGATAGTAATTCTAAAAATCGAAAACTTCGTGAATTGGAGTATAAATCGCAAAAAGAGGGGCAAACTCAAATATTTATGGATACACCATATCGAAACAATAAAATGTTAGACGATATTATTAGTAGTTTGAATCCAAATAATTATCTTTGCATTGCTGTGAATATTACTTGCGAGGATGAAATGATTGAGACTAGAAAAATATCTGATTGGGCAAAAACAAAACCCGACCTTCATAAAAAGCCGTGCATTTTTATTATTTAAAACGGAGTAGAAATGGTTACTACAAACAGAATCTTAAAGATATTTATTTTAATAGCCGGATTGGCTATAGTTGTTCTTACGTCAGGACGAATTTTTAATAGAGACATTTTTTATAATCCAGAAAGTCCTCAAAATCAGCCTATCGTATTAACAGAGCAGACTGCTTTTTTTGCCGATTTATGCGAAGATTTTTCATATTATAAACACGACACTCTTACTGATTGCTATTATCTATACAACTCAAGTAACAAACTTTCTTGTTCGGTTTTGCTTACAATGCCATATTGTAAAGATATTAAAGGCTATGGTGGATGTGTCCCTTTGGCAATTGTCTTTAATCCAGATGAAAAAATAAGGGAATTAGTTTTACTTGAAAGTTCTGAAACTAAAAGATGGATAGAGGAACTTAATGATAAGAAATTCTTTGAGTCTTGGGATGGACTTAGTGCAAAAGAAGCTATTAAAACTAAAATAGATGCTGTTAGTGGAGCAACATACACAAGTAAAGCTGTTATTGCATCATGCAACGAAAGATTATCGATTTTTACTAAAATTGCAGCCGATAAATCACAAATGAATTTGGTGAATATACTGGGAATTGTGGCATCATTTCTGTTTTTGGTATTTGCTGTATTTAGTTTTTTAGTACCACAAAAAGCTAATAGGTTTAGAATTTTTCTTCTTATTGCATCTGTTGGTATTCTGGGGTTTTGGCAAGGAGATTTTCTTAGTCTTGCGTTGTTTGACAAATGGTTGATAGGTGGTGTTACAATTTGGCCTCATATCTTTTTAATCGTTGTTCTTATATTAACAGTTTTATTACCCTTGATAACAAATAAAGCATTTTATTGTCAGTTTGTTTGTCCTTTTGGAGCAGCTCAAGAACTTGTAGGAAAACTTAATAAAAGTAAGATGAGCTTTAGTTCGTCAACAAGAAAGGTATTAACTAAAATTAGATTTTTGGTTTTGTTTATACTGTTTGTAATGTTGGTGGCCGCAATCGATTTTAGTTTAGAGGATTTCGAGCCATTTTCAGCTTTTAGTTACAAATTTGCTTCCGCATCAACGCTTATATTGGCTTTGGTAATGTTGTTTTTATCAATTTTTATTAATAAACCGTGGTGTCGATTTTTTTGTCCTACAGGCGGTTTAATAAGTTTATTATATGGAAAGTCAAAACAATCAGAATCAAAAAAAATTAGTATGTCGGTTTTAATTAATATTGTTTTTGGATTAACTATATTAGTTTTAATTTATTTTAATTTTGTAAAGCCTGATGGTCGGGCGGAGGTAAAAACAAACAACGAAACAATTATTATGAATAATGCACTTGACGTAATACATAATCGCAAATCGGTTCGTAATTTCAAAGACGAGCCTGTAACAAAGGAACAGTTAGAAACTATCGTCAAAGCTGGTATGGCGGCTCCAAGTGCTCGCAATTTGCAACCATGGGCATTTGTAGTTGTAACAGATAGGCAAAAACTTGATGACTTAGCGGGAGTCTTACCTTATGCTAAGATGCTTTTACAAGCACAAGCTGCAATTGTTGTTTGTGGTGATATGAATAAAGCAGCGACGGAGGTTGATAGTGCGTATTGGGTACAAGATTGTGCTGCAGCTACCGAAAATATTTTACTCGCTGTTGAGGCTCTTAAACTTGGTGCTGTTTGGACAGCCACATTTCCATATCAGGAAAGAATGAACCCTGTAATCGAAATACTGAACTTGCCAAATAACATTAGACCTTTAAATGTAATTCCTATTGGAGTGCCAACAGGCGAGGACAAACCAAAAGATAAGTGGAAACCGGAGAACGTGCATTGGGAGAAGTGGTGAAAATAAATACCAAATCTAGTTCTCTTTTTGGTTGAAAATCCCTTTGTGCTTCTTATTTTCAGGGCAAACGCATACTTTTTTTATCACAATAATTTCAAATGTTTTTCATTGCTTTTGAGTCTGAAGGACTCATTTATTTTAACTTTTGACTGAACGTAGTGAAAGTCAAGGGTTAAAATATGCCGACGAATCTCTTTTGGCATGATTTTTTGGTGCATAGCAATCCAAAAATCATGACAAAAGAAAAGTATGCGTTT
>JAQVPT010000224.1 GCA_028701945.1 Bacteroidales bacterium | reverse complement strand
GGGTTTGAATACCAGCTTCTTTAAAAGGTTTAACCCATTCTTTAACCACCGTGCTTGGATTTTCACCATAGAGCAAGTTTACTTGCTCAAAAGCACCACCATTAGTTTCTATTCGGCTAAAACAACCCATATCAATAATAACTGGTGCAATTCGTTTTAGTTGGTCAAGACGAGGAACATATTTTCCACTCGACTGCCACATATCACGATAAATAAGACTAAATTTAATTTCCTTTGACATAATATATCCTTTTCAAAAATATTTTTTTTTAAAAATACAAAATCTTTTTAACCTACAAAATAAAAAGAATCTCACTTGTGATTAACAAATGAGATTTAGTGGAAAAAATTATACTAAAGAGTATTTACTTTACAGTTATTTTTTTTGAACTGCTAAAAGTTTATTATCAGACACTTCTTTAAAAAAAAATAGTCTTCAAACACTAAATACGCTCCGCATTCAAAACTATCAATAATCATATTTTAAATTTATGAATGCTATTACTTTGATTATTAATATTCGTTTTGTGATTTTTCAAAAAAAACATCTATTTAAAATAGCGTAAACACAAGTAATTTGAAAATTAATGTCTATCAATTCACGAAAACTTATCATTTTGTTGTTTATTAACAAAAACAAGGATATTTTTGTAAAAAAATGAAAAGATATTTATCATTAGATATTGGCAGAAAAAAAACAGGAATAGCTGTTACCGATACAAGTCGGATAATTGCATCCGCGTTAGCAACCGTACCAACTCACGAATTGGAACAATATCTGCAATCATATTTCGAGAAAAACGAAGTTGAAAAAATAATTGTCGGTATGCCTGTTCAAATGAACAACACTCCCTCCGAATCGGTTAAATACATCCAACCAGTACTTAATAGATTAAAAAAAGTGTATAAAGATTTAGAGTTCATTGAAGTTGACGAACGCTTTACTTCAAAGATGGCATTTCAAACAATGATAGATGTCGGAATAAAGAAAGAAAAACGAAAAGATAAAACAACTGTAGATAAAATTAGTGCAACAATTATTTTACAGTCATTTCTAGAAAAAGAAAAATACAATTTATGATACTTCCAATTTATTTATACGGCAATCCTGTTTTACGAAAAAAATCAAAAGACATTGATAAAGACTATCCTAATCTCAATGAACTTATCGACGATATGTTTGAAACAATGTATAAAGCTGACGGGATTGGACTTGCTGCTCCTCAAATAGGGAAAAATATTAATCTAATTACTATTGATGCAAGAGTTTTAGCAAAAGACGAACCCGAAATGGCTGACTTTTTGCGAGTTTTCATTAATCCTAATATTACTTTTAATACAGAAGATACTATTGCAATTGAAGAAGGATGTTTAAGCTTACCTGGAATTAATGAAAATGTGAATCGAATAGAAGATCTCACAATTGAGTATTACGATCGAGATTTTAATAAGGTATCCGAAAACTTAATTGGATATCCGGCGATAGTTGTTCAGCATGAATACGATCACCTTAACGGGATTATGTTTGTTGACAAGATATCGACTATTAGAAAAAGATTTGTGAAAAATAAATTAAATAATATTACTAAGGGCAAAGTTGCGACATCATACAAAGTTAAGCTTTAAAAGAAATAAAAATTAACATCTAAATTATACAATTATAGTTTATTTTACTATTTTTGAAAATAAAATACTATTTAAAGAATATCACATTATGAATAAATATTTTTTATTACCTATTATCCTCTTGTTCATCGTTTCGATAGCATGTAATAGAACGCAACTTACAGAACAACAGAAACTTGAAAAAGAAATTAGTAAATTTGAAGAAGACCTGCATAATGATATTGAGCCTGATAGAGAAAAAGCACTTGAAATGATTGCCAAGTATTTAGAATATGTCGAGCAATACCCTGATGACAGCTTATGTCCTGAATATCTTTTTAAATCGGCAGAAATAGCAATGAATTTTTCGCAACCACACAACTCCATCAGATATCTTACCCAAATTGAAGATAATTATCTCAGATATCCAAAATACCCAACAGTCATTTTTATGAAAGCTTTTGTTTATGACAATCATATTAAAGACATCGAAAAGGCAAAAACATACTATTTAAGATATGTTGAAAAATATCCTAATCATACTTTTGTTACCGATGCCAAAGCCGCAGTAATGTTTATGGGATTGACCGATGACGAGCTGCTTAAACTTTTCGAGGATATGAACAAATATAATTAAAATTATGCAACCAAGCCTGATTGAGGAAATAAGAAAATATCCATTTGTCAGGCTTACTTTAGCATTTATTGCTGGGATATTAGTTGCATTAGTCCTTGAACCTTCTGCAAACTTATTTCTGTACACTACAGCTATTTTAACAATTTGTGTTACAGTTTTGCATTTCATAAATAAATTTTCTTTAACTCTTTTAAAGGGCATAATCATACATTTAACTATTATATCTTTTGGCATTCTAATAACTGTTAATTATGTCAGCTCAAATAACAACGAAAACCTTAACGATTACAAGGGTTACATCATTGGAGAGGTTTCAGATGACCCAAAAATGTCGGAGAAAACCACAACTATTAAGTTAAATATTATTGCTGTTAAAAATAATACAATATGGCAATCTGCCGAAGGTAAAACGCTTTTATATATCGAAAATGATGACAGAACACAAAATCTAAAAGCAGGAAATAAAATAATTTTCAGTCCAGTATTATCAGCAATTGAGAATAAAGGTAATCCCGAAGAGTTTGATTACAAAAAGTATTTAACATACAATTTAATTTACAATTCTGACTTTATAACCGGAGACGATTGGCAACTTCTACAAGATAATTTCGATATTGGATTTCAACACAAAATGCTAAATTTTCGACAGAATCTTATTGCAAGTCTTGAAAAAAACGGTCTAAGTAATGATGAGTTAGCTGTTGTTTCGGCTCTTGCATTAGGATATAAAGATAAACTTAGCGATGAAATACGACACTCCTACTCCTCTTCTGGAGCAATGCACATATTAGCTGTTTCGGGTTTACATGTTGGGATTATCTATGGAATTCTTGTATTTATTTTTTCATTTCTAAAAAGCAAAAGACTTAAATATCTTAAAACGGTATTACTAATTATATTTATTTGGCTTTATGCAACTCTTACAGGACTTTCTCCTTCTGTTTGCCGAGCTGCATTAATGTTTAGTATAATGGCACTTGGTAATTTGCAAAACAGAACGGCAGGCTCACTTAATGCAATTGCATTATCAGCATTTATTTTATTGGTAATAAATCCTTTAAACATAACAAATATTGGATTTCAATTGTCGTATGCAGCAGTTATTGGAATAATTCTGCTTTACCCAAAAATCTATGGCATTTTCGAAGTTAAAAACAAATGGATAGACAAAATTTGGTCTTTAACGGCAGTTTCAATAGCTGCACAAATCGCAACTGCGCCAATCGGATTATTTTATTTTCATCAATTTTCTAATTATTTTATTCTAGCAAATTATTTACTAATACCATTGTCCACACTTGCAATTTGGATTTGTATATTGGCATTTATCTTTTCAGGAGTTGGTTTCATTGCACCATTTATAATTAAAGTGCTTAGTTTAATAGTAAAATCAATGAATTACCTTAGCGGTGGCATAGAATCACTGCCTTTTTCTGTAAGCGAGAATATTTATATTAGCACTCCCCAACTTTTTGTGCTATATTTTGTAATTATATTTCTTTCAATTTTCTTTTTTAGCACAAAGAAATATAAGCACCTATTTATCGCGGTCAGTTTTATTATTGTATTTGCAGCTACAAACTTATTTCAAGATATTAAAGCGATCAATCAAAAACATTTTATTATCTACAACACAAACAAAGTAACCGCGATTAATGTGATAGATAGAAAAGACAATATTCTCTTTGCTAATATAGATTCTGTGTTGAATAAGCAAATCGAATTTTCTGCAAAAAACAATTGGCTAAAAAAGGGATTAGATAAAGAAAAATATATTGATTTATCAAAATCCTCGAAATCAGTACTCTCAAATGTTGCGGTAATTGATAATAAATCAGTGTTTTATAAACGAAATTTTATTGGTTTTAACAATCTACGCATTTTTGTAGCGGACGATAACTTTTTTCCTATGATATATAATTACGAAGAAAAAACGAAACTTGATTATGTAGTTCTGTCTAATAATTCACCCGCACGGTTGACAGATATTAACAGTGTTTTTGAATTTAAAACAGTAATTATAGATGGTAGTAATGGCTTATACCGAAAAGAAGAATGGTTGAAAGAGAACGAAGAATTGAGCCTAAATGTTTTTGATGTTGCAGATAAAGGAGCTTTTATTGTTGATTTGTAAGTTTATCGGTTTATCAGTTTATCAGTTTATTGGTTTATTGGTTTATCAGTTTATCAGTTTATCAGTTTATCAGTTTATCGGTTTATCGGTTTACGGTCGTCACATAAAAAAATGGCTCAACCACCTTGTCGGTAATCGGTAATCGGTGAGATTTGTGCAAATGCCTTATGATTATTGATAGCTTGAAGTAAGAACAAGAGAACAATTAAACAATGGAATAAACGAACAATGGAACAATCGAACAAACGAACAGAAGAACAATCGAACAGTAGAAGTAGAGATCCTATAAACAACACCTTGTGTCCTTTGTGAATTCTTAGTGTCCTTTGTGGTTTATTTTTTATTCGTACCACTAAGGGCACAAGGAAATTGCACGAAGAACACAAGAAAAAAAGTAAAATTCATAGTATCACAATAAACTTTGCACCGCCACAAGAGCATTTTCAAATCTTTCATCGTCAAAGCCAGTAATAATTTTATATGGAATTTCCAATTGTTCTATCTCATTTTGATATTGGTAAAAAAGTTCCAATCTATTATCTGGATTTTCTCGAACGGAATCATAAATCCATGGTAAATCTGGATAACAAAGCAAATGTAAGGATGCAGGTTTTAATTTAAGATGTTCATCAATCCAACTAGGGACATTATTATATACGCGTTTTAGCCAAATTTTAGTAATGATTAAATCAGTATCTAAAAACACTAATTCGTCATTGTTCTTTTCAAACTCCAGCTCTTTTTTTATTTGTAAACGTGCAATTTCACAGACATCACCAAAATTATATTCTCGCTTGAGATTTTCCACATAATCTCTTGCAAGTTCGATTAAACAAGGAGCATTAAAATGTTTTGCCAAGCTCTGTGTAAGTGTAGATTTACCAACAGATTCGGGTCCTGTAATAACTATTTTAAATTGTTTATTCATTTACAAGTGCTTTTCTCCATTTAAAATATCCTACAAAAGCCAAAACGCTTAAAACAAAGAATAAAATTGCCGTTGGGTATAAACCTTTGTAAATATATAATCCTGTCGATACGATATCAACAACTATCCAAAACAGCCAATTTTCTAAAATTCGTCGGGCAAGTAACCATGTAGCAACAAAACTTAAAGCGGTTGTAAAAGCATCCCCAATAGGCACTGATGAGTTTGTAAACTTCTTTAATATCAAATAAATAAATGCAAAAAACACAGTTGCAGTTAATACACAAATTATCCACTGCTTTAAATTTAGTTTTGTTGTTTTAATATCATTCACATTATCTTCTTTGGGACTAGCTTTACGTGTAATCCAGTAATACCAGCCATATAAACTTATGACAAGATAATAAACTTGAAAACCCATATCAGCATAAAAACCAGAATCGTAAAAAACAAAGATATACATGCTCACCATAACTATTGATGTAAGCCAATACCAGTGGTTTTGCTTTATTTGTAAAAAGATGCCGACAATTCCGAGTATCGCAGCAATAAGTTCAATTCGGTTTATCAGAATCCAATCAATAACACTAACCATTACTTACCTTTTAACAAAGCATTATATTGTTTATCATCAAGAATTATGCTTTCGGCATGTTTGAAGAAAGGATTAAACTCATTGTATATCTGCCAAAATTCACTATTTTCCCAGATATCGCCAGCAATAAGAGCTTTTAAATGACTTTTAAGATATAGTTGCTGCTCAAGTGTTGGTTTAGTAAGCGAATCAACATTAATTTT
>JAQVPT010000223.1 GCA_028701945.1 Bacteroidales bacterium | reverse complement strand
TTACCTGAAAGAATAAAAGTTCTCTTTAAAAACGATTATATTTTACATGTTAACCCTACTGGTAAATTTGTTATTGGTGGCCCTCATGGCGATACTGGTTTAACTGGACGTAAAATTATTGTTGATTCTTATGGTGGTAAAGGTGCTCATGGTGGAGGAGCTTTTCGTGGTAAAGACCCTTCTAAAGTTGACCGTTCTGCTGCTTATGCCGCTAGACATATAGCAAAAAATCTTGTTGCTGCTGGTGTTGCTGACGAAATCTTAATTCAACTTGCTTATGCAATTGGAGTGGCCGAACCTGTTGGTGTATATGTTGATACATATAGAACTTCAAAAGTAGATATGAACGACTCTGATATTGCTAAAAAAATCAAAACAATTTTTGATCTAAAGCCAGCAAGCATTGAAAAAAGATTAAAACTTCGTAATCCTATTTATCGCGAAACAGCATCATACGGACACTTTGGTCGCACTCCTGTTGTTGTCGAAAAACATTTTGACTCACCTTATTCAGGAGCGAAAACTATAAGTGTTGAACTTTTTACTTGGGAAAAACTCGATTATGTAGATATAGTAAAGAAAGAATTCAATTTATAAACACATTTTATAACATTATCATAGCCCTCTGTTGAAAATTTTTATCTTCAGAGGGCTTTTTTTATTAAATCTTAAGTATTTTCGTAAAAAATTATATAATGGAAAAATATCATAAGTACATTGTTGGAGCTTTCGGTTTAGGAATCTTGATACTGTTTGTAATTTATTTTACCCATATTATTGGCTGGATTCTAATAGCACTCTTCTTTGCAACTCTTGGCAGCCCAATGGTAAAGTTTATTCGAAAAGTGCGTATTGGAAAACTTGTAATTCCTAAATGGTTGGCTGCACTTATTGCTCTTTCTACAATGTGGTTTATTATTATATTGGCATTTAGGTTACTTATACCCCTAGTAATAGATCAGATTGGAGAATTTCAGGCAATTGATATAGAGACGATATCTGAAGGACTTGAAAAACCAATAAAAAGCTTAGATGATTTTATTCAGCAAACACCTATTATTAATCAACCGAATTTTTCTACAGAAGATTTGGTTATTGAAAAAATCACATCTATCGTTAATTTTACTTCTATTGGCAATTTTATAAACGATCTTGGAGGTACTGCATGGACTTTGTTCTTGTCGATTTTTTCAGTTACATTTATTTGCTTTTTCTTTCTAAAGGATATACACCTATTTGATAAAGGAGTATTGATGATAATACCAGGCAAATATGAAGAAAAAGCACAAAATGTATTAAATTCAGTTCGTAATTTGATTGCACGATATCTGCTTGGTGTGATATTGGAAACATTATTTATGATGACTTTATTTACGCTTGGACTATATCTTATTGGTGTGCAATTTGACTTAGCTCTATTAGTAGGACTAATTGGTGGATTGCTTAATGTTATACCTTATGTCGGACCATGGATTGGTGCAGTGGTTGGAGTTATTTTAATTACAACTGCAAATATTCAATTAGATTTTTACACCGAAATTATGCCACTGATATTAAAAATAATAGGGATTGTGGCGGTCGCTCAACTTACAGATAATATTTTATTCCAGCCACTTATTTATTCCAAAAGCGTTAAAGCACATCCATTAGAAATCTTCTTTGTAATTATTATTGCAGGCAGCATCTATGGCGTGCTCGGTATGATGCTCGCAATACCTGTTTATACGGTTTTAAGGGTTGTCCTTAAAGAATTTTTGTCTCAATATAAATTTGTTAGAGAACTTACACAAAATATGAATGTAGAAAAGAATAGAACCAAAAAAATTAAAGAAAAAGATGCAGATTTATAAATTTGGTGGTGCTTCGCTAAAAAAGGCAGAATCCTTAAAAACTATTATCGAGATAATCTTAGATAAAGATGAGCTTGTAATAGTTGTTTCGGCGATTGATAAGACAACCAACAAACTTGAGAAACTTGTTGAAGCGTATTTAAATAATGAGCCTGCAAAATTTGAGATTTTTGAAAAAATTAAAACTTTTCACCTCAATTTCGCTGTAAGTGCATTTGGTAAAAGATATAATGATTTTGAAAATGGTATTACAAACATATTCGATCAATTAAAACAAATTATTGATTTGCCTGTCAAATCATCTTATGATGAAATATATGACAACATCGTGTGTTACGGAGAACTTCTAAGCTCATATATTCTTTCGACTTATTTGAATATTAATAATGTGAAAAATTCACTTGTTGATATTAGAAATATAATTGTAACTGACTCCAATTTTCGTGATGCAAAAATACTTTGGCAAGAATCACAAACATTAATAAAAAATGAATTTTCGGAAAAGGAAATTCATGTAACACAAGGTTTTATTGGAAGAGACAAAACTGGCAAAAACACAAGTTTGGGAAGAGAAGGTTCTGACTATACTGCATCTGGACTGGCTTATCTGCTTGATGCCAAGAGCGTTACGATTTGGAAAGACGTTCCTGGAATTATGAATGCTGATCCAAATTGGTGCGATTTTGCCGAAAAATTAGACTATCTGTCTTTTCGGGAGGCAATAGAGCTTGCTTTTTATGGAGCAAAAGTAATCCATCCCAAAACGATTAAACCGCTCGAAAATAAAAATATCCCCTTGTATGTCAAATCTTTTGTTGATCATAAGCAAAAAGGTACTGAAGTAAAAAAGATAGAATACAAATTGGATTTAATACCTATTTATATTCTAAAATCAAATCAAATATTACTTTCTATTTCGCCTAAAGACTTTTCTTTTGTGGTTGAAGAGAACATTAGCAAACTGTTTGCTTTATTTACTCAATACAAAATTAAAGTTAATATCACACAAAACTCTGCGATTAGTTTTTCCGCATCAATTGACGGTGGTAATAGAAATTTTGATAAACTGATAGAGGATTTAAACAACGAATATTTTGTAAAATACAACACTAATTTGCAATTACTTACCATAAGGTATTACACCGACGATTCTATTGTTAAAATGACATCAGACAAAAGAGTTTTGTTAGAACAACGCAGCCGCACGACAGCAAGGTTTGTGATACAGTGATTCTGTGTAACATCATCACATCTATTCGGTATATTAAAGCACAAACTGTAAAAAGAGTAAGTAGAAAATAGTAGGTAGTTAGATTGTACCAAATTAATCATTAACTGCAAACATGCATCGAACTGCGAACTGTGTGATGGTTGTTAACTCGAAACTTTTTAAAAAACCCGAAACCACGAAACCCGAAACCGCAAACCGAGAACCGCTTCCTTAGTTGTCAGTTTTATAACCATAAGCTAAATCGCCTGCATCGCCGAGACCAGGAACTATATATGATTTCACTGTTAGCTCATCATCAATTGCACCCAGCCATAAAGTAATTTTGCTTTCAGGTAATACTCTTTCGATATAATCTATACCTTCTTTACTTGCAATAATTGAAGCGATATGCACATGTTTGGGATTACCATAATTTAGTAAAGCTTTATATGCTAATTCTATGCTTCCACCACTGGCGAGCATTGGATCATTTATAATTAATATTTTATCTTCAATTTGGGGAGAGGTAACATAGTCGATTTTTATTTCAAAACCGCCACTTTTATCATATTTACGATATCCGGCAATAAAAGCGCTATCTGCATGGTCAAAATAATTTACAAAACCTTGATGGAATGGTAATCCTGCTCTTAAAACTGTAGCCAATACTGGCTGCTCTGCCATAGTAGGAACATTTGCTATTCCTAAACTTGTTGTAATATCTTCGTCAGTAAATGGGAGCATTTTACTTATTTCATAAGCCATAATCTCTCCAGTTCTAGCAAGATTATTACGAAATCTTGCACGATCTAACTGAATTTCGTGATCTCTAATTTCAGAAATAAATTGGTCTATTAGTGTTCCTTTACCGCCAAGATTGTAGATTTTCATCTTTTTACAAATTTTGTGTAAAATCCTTAAAAGACATACACTATTAATTAATTAGATTAAATACACTTTAACATCATATAATCAAGTCAAACGCATACTTTCATAGTGTTATAATCACTATGAACATAACAAAACTTATGAGCCTGAAAGGCTCAATTATTTTAACCCATAACCGAACGCAGTGAAGGTCTTGGGTTGAAATATGCAGTGCAATCTCTTTTGGCATGTGTTTTTGGTGCTTTAGCAATCCAAAAACCATGACAAAAGGCTTTTTACGTTAAAAGTATGTTTTTGCCCTGATCAAATAATCTTTAAAATGTAATATTACGAAATTAAAATTATATTTACTAAATTTCCTTAATTTTTTTAGAAATCAGGTTTCCAAAAATTAATAAAATTAAACGACTACTTGATATTTTACCTAAATTATTTATTTTGCAGTGCAATTAAAGAAACTTTCATTTATGAATTTATTAAATTTTATCGCCCAGTATTTAGATGAGGTCTCATGAAAGGCTAATGTTTTTTTTACTTGCCATCTTCCAATTTTGTGGTTTTGTTTTGTAGGCTTTACTGACGTTTACATTGCCTACATTACTAATAGAAATAAAATTGAATTTCTTTGTCGGCAATGTAAAGTCAAAATTCTACTGCAAATTTAAGACTAATCTTTAAATCAGGAAATTTCAGTAAGAATACTTGCAGAGATATCTCAATGAATTTTGCTATATGTTTAATCGACGGTATTTTGGCGAAAATAAATTTGACAGACTTCTGATAGCCGGAATTAGCTATGAAAATGAATTTAGGTATAACATTGAGAAATCATTTAATATTATTTCAGTATTAAACCAAACAACTGTTATTCAATTTCAATTTCATCAATGAATATCCATGAATCAAAGCCTGGACTAAGATGCCAACCCGGAAGCACCCCATAATTTTCTGCTATAACCTTAATGTATCTCGCTTTTAGGTTCTGCGGTTTAAAAACAAACTCTTGAATTAGAATATCCTCATCTTTATCGGACATTTTTGATGGAGCTTCGTAAATATTAGAGTAATTTTTTCCATCTTGAGAGGCAAAGTAACTTACTTTTTTAGGAAAGAATATCCACGATCTCGTATCCTGTAAAAAGCGAGCATTAATTCGTTTCATGTCTTTTATTTCTAGTAAATCAACAATTGCTTCAAAATTTTGTCCTTTGTAGCCTTGCCATAATCCACTACGAAACCAATTTGCACCTTTAACATAATCTATTAGAGCATTATCGCCTCCTGCTGAGTATTGTTGGCTATATTCACTTATTATGTCTATGGTTCTGCGATCGGGTATTAATATGTATTTTGCTGATATTGTTTTGCTCCTTTTTTTACCTGGCGTTATTGCATAAGATTGTAATTCTGTGCTTTCATTAATCAAAATTGCACCATTATATTTTATAGGGTTTTTGTCTATGTCGTTATTTAAAGAATAAAAGATTTCAGCATCTTTTTCGTAACATTCTAAGTTTATATAAATCGAATCGTGAAAAGATTTATGCTGATAGTTGGTGTAAGGAACAGGGCTTATTAAATTTTCAGATATGCGAGACTCATAAATATCTTCTTGATTTATTCCTCTTGTTTTATTTGGTTTATCCCCCATAAAAAACTCAAGTTTTCCACCCTGCATAATTTGCTTATGTGTGATATACGTTTTATTATATTCTCGTCCGTTAAGTTCTACTGATTGAACATAAATATTGTTTTTACTGTTTTCGTGGGCAATTATAGTAAAATGTCTTTTGTTTTCTAACTGTAATATTGCAGTGTCAAAAACAGGGCTGCCGAGGTCATAAATTCCGTTTGCCGGATTTACAGGATAAAAACCTAAAGCACTTAAAACATACCACGCTGACATTTGTCCACAATCTTCGTTACCACACAAACCATCAGGTTTTTCGCTATATTGTTCGCTCATAATTTTACGTACAATTTCTTGTGTTTTCCACGGCTTAGAACAATAATTATATAAGTAAGCCATGTGGTGGCTGGGTTCATTTCCATGTGCATATTGTCCAATTAGCCCAGTTATATCAACCTGATTGGTTCCTGAAGTTTGGCTGCTTGCAGAAAACATCTCATCAAGTTTATTAGCAAAAGCTTCATTACCTCCGTGCATTTCAAT
>JAQVPT010000222.1 GCA_028701945.1 Bacteroidales bacterium | reverse complement strand
TATTACCCGTTAAACGGATTTTCTCAGCATTGATAATAATAATATTATCGCCACAATCAACGTGAGGTGTAAAATCTGGTTTATGCTTGCCACGAAGCACGAATGCTACCTTTGAAGCAAGACGTCCAAGAATCTCACCTTCAGCATCAACTACAAACCACTGTTTGTTTACGGTCTCTTTGTTTGCTGATATTGTTCTGTACTTTAATGTTTTCACTACTTTAATATTTTTTAATTGTTAAATAATATTTAACCCCATAGGCTGGATGACCAAACGGACTGCAAAAATAATACTTTTTTGCAGAAATCAAGACTTTTTTAGTAATTAATTGTAAAAACTGTTAATAGTAACGAAAGTTTGTTGTATCAGGGTGTTAGAGACGGGTCACTTTTAAGATTTTCATTTTTTTAATCCTAAATTTATATATTTTCTTAAAAACACATCTTATTGACTTGCAATTTATTGGAAAAAGATAAGCTAATATTATTTATGAATAACATGTTTTGTTAGGTGTATCACGAACCAGTTTGAAGCAATTGGTCATATGTTTAGCAACAAAATTATTATCTTTGTACAGATTTTTAAAATTAATATAGTTTATTTGTTAACAAAAAAGTTGATATTATGAGATTTACTAACACATCAAATCCTGTACTCACTAATAATGCATACAAATTGCAGTATGACGGTCAGGTTATGACTATTTCGGGTGCAATCAATAAATCATTAGTGTTGTTTCTTCTTTTAGTTGCTGCTGCTAGTGTTTCCTGGCGTATGGCTGCTTCTGGAAACGAACTTGTTTATAAACTTTTATGGCCATCGGCTATTGTTGGCTTTGGTATTGCTCTTATTACAATATTTGCTAAAAAATATTCCCCAATTACTGCTCCTTTGTATGCAATTGTCGAAGGTTTTTTTCTCGGCGCAATTTCAATGGTTTATAGCTCTTTTTATAGTGGAATAGTTTTGCAGGCGGTGTTATTAACTGCGGGTATTATGGGGGTTATGCTTTTTGCATACAAAACTGGTATAATTAAAGTAACGCAAAAATTTAGAAGTGGAGTTTTTATCGCAACTGGTGGCATTGCATTAGTTTATGTGGTGTCATTTATTATGAACATGTTTGGGGCTCAGATGCCATATATTCATGATAGCGGACCTATTGGAATAGGTATAAGTTTGTTTATTGTTGTAATAGCAGCACTTAATTTAGTTCTCGATTTTAGCTTTATTGATGAAGCTGCAAAATCGGGCGTACCAAAATATATGGAATGGTATTCGGCTTTTGGACTTATGGTAACTTTAATATGGCTGTACTTAGAAATATTAAGATTATTAAGTAAAATAAGAAATTAGCAAAATCAATAAATACAGTAAACAGTTATAATATCTATAATAATTTTTCAGTTTTTTACAATTTATTAATAGACAAATGGAATTTTACAACTTTTTAAACGACTACTCTGAGGGAGCACACCCTAATATTTTAGACGAACTAATTTCTACTAATCTTATTCAGCAAGAAGGATATGGTGATGATGATTATTGTACGCAAGCTGCAAATCTGGTAAGAAAGGAAATTGGAAATCCTGACGCAGATATACATTTTGTTGCTGGTGGAACACAGGCAAATATGCTTTGCTCATCTGCGTTTCTTAAACCTTACGAGTCAATTGTCGCACCAAAAACTGCACATATTGAGATTCACGAAGCTGGAGCCATTGAGTTTGCTGGACATAAAATTAATACTGTAGAGGCTCATAACGGGAAAATTTTACCTGCTCAGATTGAAGAAATGGTCGAATTCCATTACGATGAGCATATGGTTGTTCCCAAATTAGTGTTTATTTCAAATACGACAGAACTTGGCAGCGTTTATAAAAAGCAAGAACTGCAAAAGATTTCTGAAATGTGCAAAAAATATGGGTTGTATTTGTATATAGATGGTGCAAGACTTGGTGCTGCATTAACATCTAAGTCTAATGATCTTAGTTTAAGTGAACTCAATCAATTTGCGGATGCTTATTCTATAGGTGGGACAAAAAACGGTGCACTTTTAGGTGAAGCAATTGTAATTAATAATCCTGCTCTTAAAGAAAGATTTAGATATAACATGAAACAAAAAGGGGCATTGATAGCTAAAGGCAGAATTATCGGAATCCAATTTAAAAACCTATTTACAGACGGATTGTATTACAAACTTGCTACTCATGCAAATCTTATGGCAGCAAAACTTGCGGAAGGACTTGCCGAAAAAGGCTATAAGTTCTTTATTTCTCCTGAATCAAATCAGATATTTCCAATATTACCAAAAGAACTTATTGCAAAACTAGAAAAGAATTTCGGTTTTTATATCTGGACAAAATACGACGAAAATTCATCTGTCGTTCGATTGGTTTGCTCATGGGCAACAGACGAAAAAGCAGTTGATAGGTTTTTGAAAGCTATATAATATCAGTTTTCATGATAAAATGGCCTATTGGATAGCAGATTATTTTTTCTCGACTTTGCGAACTAGAATGCCATAAGAAGTCCATGTTTTGATGATGTAAAATGCAGCAGGTAAATTGCTTATATTGAGTTCTCTAGTATCATTCGACGAAATGTCTGTAAACGACCAATTAGATAGTTTCTGACCTAGTATATCATATAATTCTATTTTAAGTGAATTAGTATCCCAGTTTTCGGTTGTAATATATAGTTGATTGCTGAATGGGTTTGGATATAAGTCAATTAATGGTTTTGTTGTATTCTCGTCACAGCGAACTTGAATTGTGTTGGTAAGCTTTGAGGATCCGTCGTAATCAATCTGACGTAGGCGGTAGTATAAGTATTTCTGATTTGAATTATAATCTATAAATGTGTAGTCTAGTTTCATATTTGAGTTCCCTGCACCTTGCACCTTATCAACAAGACTCCAATCGGTTGCGTTATAGCTGCGTTCTATTTCAAAATAATCATTGTTCAGTTCGGTGACGGTGGTCCATTTTAATATAATCCTGCCAGCGCTGTAACTTGCGGTAAAGTCAGTATATTCAACTGGCAGCGGGTTGTCATTGGTTTTTGTACCAAAAGTGATTGGGCTATATGAAGTAAAAGGGATTCTTGAAGTTATTGAGCCAGAAGATATTTCGCCGATAGGGGAGCCATTCTTGTTTTCCCAACAAGATGTCAATTCGTTATAATGAGCGACACTAAGTTTTTGGAGTTCCTCTATACCGCTGCGAACCCCGTCTTTCCAGTGCAATGTAACTGCAGGGGTTGAATTGTTGGTAGTGAGAACCCAATGCTCAACTCCACTAGTATGATGTAGTTCTGAGCCTGAACACATATGAGCTGCTGCCCAGTTAAGTGGTCCAGGTTCAGGTTTGTATTCAGCAGTGATTACAGATAATTGCTCAGCATCATCAATGCCTATTGGTGCCCAAACATTACCTTTTCCTATGGGGAATGTAAATGCAGTAGTTCCCGATTTGGTGACAATACCATTAACATAACTGTTTTCATTATTGTTTTCTACACTTGCCTCACTACCAAAATTTAGTGACCCGCTTTCGGTAAAATAAACCACACCATTAGTGAATGTAGCCAATCCTTCAATTAGCATTGGCATTTTTACGTTAATGTCTTTAATACCTGTTGATGAATTATTAATAATTAAATTATTGAATGTCTTTCCTTCATCTGTGCCTCCTGTAGATATATCTTGGGATTTAATTCCATTTAACTCAATTGTTCCTCCGCCATTATTAAAAACGCCATAATTTGTAAAATTTCTTCCTAAATATATAGTGCCTGAGCCTGCATTAATCGTAGCATCAGTATATTCTGGTTTTCCATTAGTCAAAGATTCTCCAATAATGATAGTACCATTCCCTAAATTTATAGTTCCATTTTCTTGATTTAGTAAAAAACCACCAATTGTAATATTATGATCATTGAAATTCAAAGTGCAATTTGAGTAACGATTATAAATACTTCCAGATATAACTAAATCACTAATAATATCTAAAGTCTGGCTGTTTGGTTTTGAATTAAAATGGATCGTTGTTAAACATGCAGATGTATTTGTGCTGGCTATAGAATTGTTAGGATTCTTAACATACAATAAGGCTCCAGTATCTGTTAATGAAGATACTTTTCCATTGACTTGAATTGTCTTTCCAACTCCATTAAAATATACATTTGAATGGGGGTTATTCATAAATATTGAACATCCGCTATTTATAGTAAGATTTGAATTGCCTGTGCTAAAGCGAACGTTCCAGGTTCCGCCACTTCCTGTTACTGTTTTATCGTCTATTCCTTTAAAATTAAACTGATAAGTCATCCCTATTGTACAAGTTACAGTTGCACCATTGGTAGTAATTGTTGAACCATAGACATTTAAAAGATGTTCTTCACCTAAATCGATTGTTCCAGCAGTCAATGTTAGGTTATTACTAACCCTTATGTCATTTGTTGAAACTGTTTTTATTCCCGTTGTATTCAGCTCCAGGTTGTAAAAATCATCTTCATCAATACTTGTACCGCCAGTATTAATAGTTGCGTCATCTCCGGCAAAAATAACTTTACTTGTGTTTTTTACGAATGTAGCATTGTTGGTGTAATTGCCGTTAATGGTTAGCTCATTTGCTCCTGAAATAATTAGTGTACCGTATTCAATCGTCAGGTTATTACAAGCTACTGATGACGTAATCGTAGCGCTATATGTTTGGGATCCATTGTTTTTTAAAAAAACATTAGATGTTGAGTTTGGAGTAATTACAGTAGTGATAAAGTTTGTTCCATCATAAATTAACCAGTTTGATGCGGTTGTCCATTCCGTGCTGGTTCCTCCAAGCCATGCGTAGTCACCTGTCGACATATCAGTGTTGTCAGGCAAAGCAGCAAAAGAGGATTGTTCCATATAGGCAGTGTTTTTCACGTCTTTAGTGTTTGTAGCATAAATTATATGGGTAGATGACCTTAGTTTTTGTCCATAGTGCGTGTGTGTGGTTGATAAACTTTGATTTTTATTGTTTTCTAAATTAAATGCGTTATTATAATACTTAAACACTGAAAAAGTGCTTTGAAATGCATTAGAAGTATCAGATAAAGTTTTTATATTTAAAATTATATATCCGTAAGCTATTACAGATATTACGCACAAAATAGTATATTTTTTCATGTTATTTAACCTGTTTTTATATTAGTATTCTAAAAACGATTTTCTTATATGTTTATATAAAACATAATAATGTAAAATTACGTGTTTTAATTTTATTGCACAACTATTTTTTGAAGTGTTGACTTTATTATCAAAAATAATTTTCTATTAATATGATATTTTCTTGCAACGGCTTGTTTGGCACGTATTATTCATGCACAATGTTCTTATTATTGAAATTAATATTTAGCATTTTTACATCACAATTTAGAAATAATAATGATAATATTTACTAATTATTGACTTTTTATTACAGGAATATGCTTTTTTTTGCTGAAAATATTCATTTTTTGTCGACTAAAGATAGATGTCCCACGCTTATTCTTTTTTTAGGTTAATAGCCTTACTGAAAAATATAATCATAGAATAAATCTCAAAATACGAAAGTTTTTGAAAGTCTGCAAAACACGTGTTTTTTTATTACTTTTATAGTTGCTCAGAGTTGCTCTATCTTTTAAAAGATAAGTTCTTATGGGATTCTATTTGCAATTTTTTAGCTTTCTCAAAACTTGTTCATTTTATTTCCTTTTTTAGTATAAAAACATCCTATGAACCATAGAATTAAGAAATGGTTGAATTGCATTACGCCGAGCACATAGTCGTCCCAAATTAGTATTTATTTCAAATACTACTGAGCTGGGAAGCGTTTATAAAAAACAAGAACTGCAAAAACTTTCCGAAATGTGTAAAAAACATGGGTTGTATTTATATATTGATGGTGCAAGAATTGTTGATGCCTGGACCTTTAGCTCGGCGAAGCCAATATGGTTGACCGTTTTTTTATTCTTATTCATCAAATACTTGGCGAACTAAGTTGTAATGTTTATTGGCTCTATGTCAAATATAGTGGGTAATCAAATTTGAGTTTCCCACAAGTAAAGTAAATCATGTTTATAAAATTCTTTGTATTTCTATATCCTCTTGCTCTTTTTTTAGCAAGTTGAATTTTAGAA
>JAQVPT010000221.1 GCA_028701945.1 Bacteroidales bacterium | reverse complement strand
GGCTATCAATTATATCAATATTGTTAATGGTCAATATATTGAACCTAATATCAAGTTAATTGAAATAATTGACATCAATAAATTAGAATTAAAACTATCTGCTTTCGAAAAAGACTTGCAATTTCTTGAGGAAAATCAAGAGATCGAATATTACACTTTGAGTAATCCGAATGATATCAATACGGCCCATGTCTCAAAAATTGGCAAAAGCATTAATCCAAATACTGGAGCAATAGATGTATATGCAAAACCTGATGAGATTGTTAAAACTAAAGCAGTAAATTCAGCGGCAATTGAAGCACTTGTAAATACAGATTCAAGAAGTGTAAAAGCATTACCAGAAACAGCTGTAGTAAAATCTGAAAACAAGTATTTTATTTACGTTTTAAATAATTATAATGAAGAAACCTACTATCTTGATAAAGTAGAAGTTAGCATCGGACAAACATACAATGGCTTTGTTGAAATAATAAATCCCCCACAAGCGGAGAAGATAATTATAAATGGCTTGGATAATTTGAGCATTGAATAGAAAGATGTGAGGATGTGATGATGTGATTGGTAAATAACCGTATAACAAATGGCATTAGGGGTTGAATTATAGGTGAAATTCTACATAAAATCTGTATCTTTGCACTCAATTTAAAGAACAAAAACAATGAAAGATTTTACAAACATTTTTCCAAAAATCGATGATATTCCAACCGAATTTAGATGCGATTTTCCAATAACTCAAAACGAATACTTATTAAACGGAGAAATTAGAAAATGGCAAGGCGAATACAGCCAAGTATATTCACCTGTTTATACAAAAAATGGTAGCGAGTACACAAATCATATTGGGTCTTATCCGATGATGGGAAAAGAACAAGCATTAGAGGCATTAGACGCAGCAGTTACAGCATACAAGCACGGAAACGGAGAATGGCCCGCAATGCGTGTTGAAGAAAGAATCAACAAAATAAAAAAGTTTGTTATTCTAATGAAAGAGCAGAGAAAAGAAGTAATAAATCTGCTTATGTGGGAAATTGGGAAGTCATACAAGGACTCTGCAAAAGAATTTGACAGAACGGTTGAGTATATTAACGATACGATTGATGAGCTTAAAAACATAGATAGAGATGCTTCTAAATTTACTATTTCGCAGGGAATTATTGCACAAATACGAAGATCTCCCTTGGGAGTAGTTTTATGTATGGGTCCCTTTAATTATCCGCTTAACGAAACATTTGCAACTTTAATCCCAGCTTTAATAATGGGGAATACTATAATATTTAAACCACCAAGATTTGGAGTTCTCTTGCATTATCCGCTTTTAAAAGCTTTTCAAGAAGCATTTCCGAAAGGTGTTGTGAATACAGTATATGGACAAGGAGAACAAGTAATTACTCCACTAATGAAATCGGGAAAGATTAATGTACTGGCGTTTATTGGCACAAGCCGAGTTGCAGATATACTAAAAACTCAACACCCAAAACCACACAGATTGAAAAGCATACTTGGACTTGAAGCAAAAAATCCTGCAATAATTCTCGAAGACGCAGACCTTGATGCAACAGTAAAAGAATGTGTATTGGGAGCGTTATCATATAACGGACAAAGATGCACAGCCTTAAAACTATTGTTTGTGCATGAAAAAATTGCAGATGATTTTTTAAACAAACTCTCAAATGCAGTTGAAGAACTAGTATCTGGAATGCCTTGGGATAAAGATGTTGATATCACTCCCCTCCCCGAAACTGGAAAAACAGAATATTTACTCGACCTTATAAAAGATGCAGAAACAAATGGAGCAAAAGTGATAAACCCAACAGGTGGAAAATTTAACAAATCCTTCTTTTTCCCTGCGATTCTATATAATGTCAATGAGAAAATGAGAGTTTATCACGAAGAACAATTTGGTCCAATAATACCAGTCATTAAATACAAAAACATCGAAGAACCTCTTAATTATGTTATCAATTCAAATTTCGGACAACAAGCAAGTATCTTTGGCAAAAACACAGACCAAATAAGCAAACTAATTGATACTCTTGTTAATCAGGTTTGTCGTGTAAATATTAACTCACAATGTCAGCGAGGACCAGATAATTTCCCGTTTACCGGACGCAAAGACTCTGCCGAAGGAACATTATCAACACACGATGCTCTAAGAGCTTTTTCGATTAGAACATTATTCGCAGCAAAAGAAAATGATGACAATAAAGATATAATACGAGATATTTTACGAAACGAAAAATCAGATTTCTTATCTACCGATTTTATTTTGTAATATCATCAAATGCAGTATTGGGTAAAAACATTATTTTAACTTAGTATATCTCAATTAAGTAATTTTCTTATTTTTGCATTATGAATTTGCCAAGCAATAATAATAGTCCTGAATATTATCAGAATTTGATAAGCGACAAAACTAGAATGCATTCGAATTTGATTTTTGTTAAAGGCGTTGATTTTCAGGCTAATTCATCATCAATGACACGACTTGCAAAGAATATTTGTGCGATTGCAAATTCCGGTGGAGGAAAAATAATATATGGCATATATCCAAAAAAATATCGTGCTGAAAGATTTGACTTTGTAACAAATTTTAATAAAAGCATAGATTGGTTAAACCACGAAATTCAATCACAAATAGACAGCCCTGTAAAAGACATGAGCATATCTAAAATTGAGATAGAAGCAGAAAAGTTTATTTATGAATTTAACATCCCAGTAAATAACGATAGTCCACACATGTTTTGTGATTCAAAATATTACAAATGGCAAAAAAACAAAGCCGTAGTTTTAGACGAATCAGAAGTAAGAATGCTTTATGGAAAGTTAAGTTCTTGTGAACTCGAATTTCTTGGCGTATATAACACAAATGGCTTGCCTATATTAACTGGAGGCAAATACTCATCAATGAGTTTTTATCCAAAATTCCTTATCAGAAACGCAGGGAACATTGTTGAAAAAGAATATAAAATCGAAATTACATTTCCAGCAAAACTATACGAAGAAAGTTTTCAACCATTACAGGCTTTATTTATTCGCCACGAAGGATCACATGTTGTTTTTGGACAAAATGCTAAGTCTCCCCTATTTCAACAAGAAATTGCAACTATGATTGAGGCGAAAATTGCTGTAAATCTCGAAAACATTGATGTCTTTTTGAAAGATGATATTAATATTAATTTGTTTTTCAGCAATGGAATTAAAAAACATAGTCTCAAATTAAACGAAACCCTTACTTATAACGGTAAACAACTAGAAAAATCAGATTTTACAAATATTAAAACTTTGATTTAAAATTTATCGGTTGGAAGTTTTTCGAGTAACTTTCAAAAAGGATAGTTCTTCGAGTAACTCGAAGAACAAGTTAATTGAAGAGTTACTCTTTATTGGTTTATATGCAAAGTATCTGAATTGAGTAAAAATAGAGCTAAGGATTTGTCAAATAATAAAGTAGGGAAATTTAGCTAATAGCTTGGCGTCTCTTTGCTAATTTTTCAAAAAAACTCTGTATTAAAATGCAAGTCGTACTTCTGCTCTTATCATATAAAAATCATTTGGAGTAAGTTTAGTTTGCACCCGACTTCCAATAAGGGTAACTTTTAGGTGATTTTTAAACGGTGAAATACCAACTTCAATATCTTGTTCGTTAGTTTTTGCATCGGTTATTTGACCAACAGCTTTAATTCCAATATTGAATTTTAGTTTTCCAGGAAACCTATGATTAATTTTAGCATTCCAAAGTGGAAAATCGGCAGCATCAAGTCGCATTATTTCTCCTAAAAACAAATTGCTAAACAATGGCATATACAAGGCGTTTTGCGAAACATCAGTTTTGCCGATATATGAAACATCAAACCTAGTACTTGAGCCATTTTGCCAACTCAATATGCGACCAAGATTAGCAATATAAATTACAGTATTATTATTAGACATATTTTGGTAAACCCCTCCTACTTTTGCAACAAAATTAAAAGGTAAATTCATATCGGCAAATGCACCAAGATAAAGTTTGTGGTCTGGAATAAAATTCTGATTGCCAAATTCATTGTAAAATAAAAGCTGAACTTGTGAAAATACAAAATTCTTTTTTTCAACAGAACCGGTACTAAATTCATCAGTAAATTCTGAAAACTCATCAGAATCGGTCGTTGATTGTGATTGCACAGGTTTCTTATATTGAGGATTCCAATTTATTGCTATTCCAGCCAGATTGGTATCGCCCGGCTTTTTACCAATGTTCTCTGTATAGTTCGGACTTATTATCCCATATAGATGTCTGTTGGAGCAAAAAACACCCATTCTAGCAAAATTTTTCATTACTGTTCCACCACGTAAATTAAAGCTAAAAGCTCCAATGGTCTTATCGGCACTAACCCCAAGAATCCTTTCATCAACAATTGGGAAACTGCCTAATTGAGTTTCGTGTAATCCAGCTTTAATTTTAAATTGATTATTAGTGTAAGTATAAAACGCTTGCCGCATTCCAAGATGTTTCGATTTACCAGCACCAGCATCATTTACAAAATCAGATGTCGTCCAATTTTTATAACCTCCTTCGAGATACAAATTATGTTTTTTGGCAATTGTAAAATCTAAAGCTCCTAAAACCATTCCCCCATTAAGTTTAGTGATATCAGTATCGTTATAAGGACTTGTCATAATACCAGGAGCCATTGTTCCTTCAATTGCCCATAATATTGGAACATTTTTATGAAAAGGCGTTAAATGTGCACCCAGTGTACTTCTACAATCCATCTGCGAATAAGCAGCCTGAGACAGAAAAACTGTAACGAATAATGCAATTATTTTATTTGTCAGACTTAAGTTTAATTTTGTCATAATGTTGTTTTAATTTTCTGTAAATGTTATTGCTATCGGTTTTGCAATCGCTAAGGCAATCGCCACACATAATGCATTCCTGATTATCTAATTTTGAGACTTTATCATCACGAGTTATTGCATTTATCTTACACGAAGTATTGCATGTTTTACATCCAGAACACGAGTCGTTTATGCCAATTATTGAGGCTCCGGGGATTTTTGTAATCAAACCAAGTAATAAACCAACAGGACAAATAGCTTTACAAAATGGTCGATAAATAAATAGTGATGTAATTAGTAATATCCCAAGTAGAACATATCCTGTAATATTGGGAGAAAAAAGATTAAAAGCTACCCTAAATGGTCCAATTTTGTTCCATAAAATCGTTTGTGTAAAGCTAAGTTGGATAATAAGTATGCCCAAAACAACGTATCGAATTATTCGCATAATTTTTTGAGCTTTCTCCGTTTGAAAAATTTTTATTCGACCGATATACAAAAATTCTTGTAATGCTCCCAAATAACACAACCAACCGCAAAAAACTCTTCCAAAGAAATAGGTAATTGGAATAAGACCAAGAAATAAAATTATCGCTTGCCAATTATTATCTAATCCGACAAAAAATAAATATGTATTTTGAAAACTTGAAATAACACCTGGTCCACCTCGATAAAATCCAAGAAATACTATTGATAATAGTAAAAACACAGCTCTCAAATTTCTAGTGGCTTTAAATTTTACAAGAATACCAGCCAGTATTGTAAAGATAAGAATTGCAATTGCCCAAAATGCACGATTATAACTAACTGGAGCTTCTACAACAGGTACTTCCTCGCCAACATATTCAGTAAATTCATCAGTATTTTCATTAAATTCATCAAATTCATCAGAGAAAGAATCGCCAATCATTTCTTCTTGATTATTTTCATCACTGAGCTGCAATTCCTCATTATTTTGTGCTGATAAATTACAAGATAAAATTGCAAATATGAAAATCAATATAAATCGAAAATATCTAATTGTCATTATGTAAAATTTTTAAAATGATAATCTTTTAAGCTCTTTATTTATATTTTAACTTTAACGAGCCAAAGCCACCATCCTTGTCGCAAACTCGATTAGCATTTATCACAATATTTTTACAATCTTTTTCGATAATTTTTACTTTTATTTTACGTGTCCAAACCATAGAGGATTCTTGTGTCCAATCGGTAGTCCCAACGATTTCCATACCTTTCATTGTAAATTTAGTCTGATCCATGCCCACTGGGCAACTTTTGTGTGTAAGATTTACAGTAACTTTTATTACTAAGACATCGCCCACAGAGTAAGCTTCTTTTTTGTTAGTAATAACTT
>JAQVPT010000220.1 GCA_028701945.1 Bacteroidales bacterium | reverse complement strand
AGTTAATTGCTCGCAGACGAAAGCAATATCTTTGTTCACTTGATAATTTTCTAAAATCCATTTTATCCATGACGCAAAGATACAAAATATATTTTACAAATAGCGGTATATTAGTGTTGGGTTAATATGACGGTTGTTGTGGTAGCGGTGGTATGTTTGTTCAAAGCGAGAAGTTTCTTGATGCACACGGCGGTATAATTGGAGACATTGCTGTTTACGGTCAGGAGAGCAACCCAACTACACACAGATTATGCAAAATGAATCTTGCTATTCGTGGCATAGATGCTAAAATAGAATTGGGTGACACTTTTCATAGCGACAAACATAAAGACCTTAAAGCTGATTATATTCTGGTTAATCCTCCGTTTAATATTAGCGATTGGGGTGGCGACCAATTAAAGGACAGCCCGTTGTGGCGTTATGGTATTCCTCCAACTGGAAATGCAAACTATGCCTGGCTTCAGTTATTTATAAATAAGCTTAGTCCTAATGGAACAGCAGGAATAGTTTTGGCAAACGGAAGTATGACAACTAATTCAGGCAATGAAGGTGAGATTAGAAAAAACATGATTCAGGCTGGATTAGTAGATTGCATGGTAGCTTTACCCTCTCAACTATTTTTTAACACTCAGATTCCTGCTTGTTTATGGTTTTTAGCACGTAATAAAAGCAACGGAAAGTATCGCGACAGAAGCAACGAAATACTATTTATCGATGCCCGTATGCATGGTCAAATGGTTGATCGTAAACATAAAGTACTAAATGATGATGATATACTGAATATTTCGGACACTTATCATAAGTGGAGAATGGACAAAACCAAATATGAAGATATAGCCGGATTTTGCAAATCAGCCACAATTACTGAAGTAGAAGCTAACAATTTTGTATTAACTCCTGGCAGATACGTTGGAACAGAAGAAATTGAAGACGACCTGCCGGCGCCGCGACCAAGAGTGTTCTATGTTTACGTGATTGCTTGTGAAGGAGGCAGTAATTATATAGGACATACAGATGATCTGCGTCGAAGATGGCAAGAGCATAAGTCAGGGAAAGGTGCTGATTGGACAAAGACACATAAACCAAGGTATATTATACATCACGAGATATTTAACTCCAGAGAAGAAGCTGTTAAAAGAGAAAAAGAATTAAAAACAGGTTTTGGACGAGAATGGTTAAAGAGAGAAATTGAGGCTGGTCGGACGCGGCAGGCAGGTGGAATTCCATTTGATGATAAGATGACTGAGTTAACTGAGAAGCTTGCAATTCAGTTTAAGCAAAGCTCAGAATTAGAAGATAGAATTAAAAAGAACCTAGAAAGCATTGGATATAAAATTTAAAACATGGATTTTAATAATTTAGTTAGCAACATACAGGGAACGCACAACTATTTGCAGGCAGTTGCGGTCAAAGCTATAAATACTCCGATGACAGTACGCAATTGGCTTTTTGGTTATTATATTGTTGAATTTGAGCAAAATGGTGAGGATAGAGCAACTTATGGCGAGAATTTATTAAAAGATATTTCGAGCAAAGCAAATATTAAAGGGCTTTCCGAAACAAATCTTAAAATATTCCGACAGTTCTACAGGACTTATCCTGAGATTGGTCAGACAGTGTCTGACTTTTTGAAAGAAACACGGATTATTCAGACAGCGTCCGACTCTTTAGTTTCCGAAATATCGAATATTGTTGCTACTATTGAAAAAGTTAATGCACCAGCTAAGAGGTACGGTCTTTCTCCAGATAAAATACTAAAACATCTTTCTTTTTCTCATATTGTAGAATTAGTAAAGGTAGATGATGAATTAAAACGTGCTTTTTACGAAATTGAATGTGCAAAAGGTGTTTGGTCTGTAAGAGAATTGAAGAGACAAATTGAAAGCCTTTATTTTGAAAGAAGCGGATTGTCGAAAGATAAAGAAAAGCTTTCGGCAATGGTTCAGCAACAAGCAGTTCAACTACAAGCTAAAGATATAGTTAACACACCATTTGCAATTGAGTTTTTAGGTTTAAATTCCCATCAAATGGTAACAGAAAGCAATCTGGAGCAAGCCATCATCGACAATTTAATACATTTCCTTCGTGAGCTTGGACAAGGTTTTTGCTTCGAAGATCGTCAAAAACGCATCTTAATTGACGACGAATACTATTTTATTGATTTAGTTTTTTACCATCGCATTTTAAAGTGCCATGTGCTTATTGATTTAAAAACAGAAAAATTTAAACATAGCCATGCAGGACAAATAAATGCTTACCTAAACTATTACAAAAATGAGGTAATGCTTCCAGACGACAACCAACCTATTGGAATTTTACTTTGTACCGACAAAGGAAATACAATGGTAAAATATGCCACTGCAGGGTTAGATGAAAACATTTTTGGGAGCAAATTTATCATGATTTAATCTATAATTACTGGCAGTTGAAGAAGCTCCCTCTGTTAAGTTAACAGCAAAGGTTTCATCAATAATTTGCTTAAATTCTTTTAGTGCCTTTACATCGTTTTCATGAATCAAACCTCTTTTATCAGGTGGAAGATTTATAAGCAATACAGCATTTCTTCCAACTGATTTATAATAAATATCAACCAATTCTTGTGGCGTTTTCACTAAGCTGTCTTCTGACTGATGATAAAACCATCCGGGTCTGATAGAGACATCACATTGCCCTACTATCCAAATTTTCAATAATTTTGGAAAACTAATTCGAAATTTCAAAAATATCTTTAGATATAAATATCACGTTCTCCGTTACAAATCTTTTCATATTTTTTTAAGAAACCTTCATATAGATTTCCTTTTTGGTAGAAAGGCATTGCCTTAATTTCCGCTAACTCTTTTTCGATAAGCGGAAATCCAATTTCACGAGTTTCATCAGACGCATAGTCATCGAGAAATTCTCTAAAAGTAAGAACTGCGTTTAATTTACAGAATTTGCCTTCTGTACAAGATTTTAGCAGACCCATAATTTTATCTCCTGTACGCCCACAACGATATCCAGCTGTACAAAATGATGAAATCATTCCAAGCTTGGCCATTTCTCTAATCATTTCGTCAAGAGTTCTTGTATCATTAAGAATAAATTGCTGTTCATCTTTGATTTGAGTTCTACCTTCACTTTGTGCAAGAGCGGCTTCTTTTAATGCATCTGTATATCCACCAATACCAATATTACTAGAAGCATCAGTTTGTGTGCAACCAATAGTCATTAAATCAGTATGAGTTTCAGGTTTTTCACGTACAGTACAAATTAAACCAGTATATGGAACAGCTAAACGTAAAATAGCAACCAATTTTTTCATGTGCTCATCACTAACCAAATATTTTGAGTCTGTACTTAATTGTGAACCGCTTGCAGGAGTTAAACGAGGGAATGAAATTGTATGAGGTCCAATGCCAAACTGACGTTCAAGATCCATTGCATGATAAAGTAATCCCATTACTTCGAATTTCCAGTCATAAACCCCGAAAAGTGCACCAGTTGCAACATCATCAATACCTGCATCCATAGCACGATGAAGAGCGTATAAACGCCATTGATAATTCGATTTTGGTCCAGCAGGATGCACAACTTTATATGTAGGTTTATGATAAGTTTCCTGAAAAACCTGATATGTACCAATCTCAGCATCCAAAAGCTTTTTAAGCTCAGAAATCTCCATTGGAGCCGCATTTACATTGATACGACGCATATCTCCATAACCAGGCCCTTTAGGTGATTTTTCTCTCACAGAATACGCAGCCTTAATAGATTCTACCATATAATCAGCATCGCTACGTTGGTGCTCTCCGAAAACGATAATCATACGTTTGTGTCCTTCTCTCGTCATAATTCGCGTTTCTTCACGAATCTCGTCCATAGTTAAGATACGACGTTTCTCGTCTGTGTTTTCTTTTCTAAAACCGCAATACATACATGAATTAACACACAAATTCGAGCAATACAAAGGTGCAAAAAAGACAATTCGATTATCATATACTTTTTGCTTAACTTTTAGAGCAGTTGCATACATCTCTTGTAACAAATCTTCATCATCAACAGCTAATAATGCTGCAACTTCATCAGGATTAAGGCGTTCTATCGCAAGCGACTTCTGCATTATATCACGAATTCTCTGTTTATCAGGATTTTGATTCTCTTTTAAATGACGAAATATTTCTTGATCGTCAATAAAGTCTTTGCCATTAACCAAATATTTGTCAATTTCATCTTGTTTAATGACTTGTTCAGCCCAAGTTTTCTTTGTTGTCATTTTCTACATTTGTTTTCGTTAATACTGATTTTACTTGAATGTGCTTTAATTTACCTATTTTACCAGTAAGGCTACTAATGGCATCGGTGGTACCTTCAAGTACTAAAGAAATAATGTTGAAATTTCTATCGCTCAATGGGATTCCTTGTCTAGCAATGATAATATCGCTATGGGAGTTTAAAATCAGATTAAGTTCAGGAATGGAAGTTTTTTCCTGTATCAGTATTATTGCTGCGCCAATTCTCTTTTCCATCAGATGTGTCTTTAGGTCAGATAATTTTAAATTAATGTCTTTAAAGACCGATTTTCGCTCTCTCTAGACTAAACAAAGGTAGAAATAATAATGGGATTTCCAAAATATTTGAATATGCTATTGAACAGATATAAAAAATGGCATGTACATTTTTTGCACACACCACTAAATATTTTACATGTAAATTTATGTTACTCGAAGTTAAATAGTATTTCGCTAGAATAAAATTACTTATTCTTTTTCTGCATTTAATTCAAGAATATCTTCAAGATAATGCTTTTTAATACCAAAAGTATTTTTAATCTCTTGGATTTGCTTTAGGGTTTGAGTGTTATTAGATTTTCGACCAGTTTTTTCTGCAATAATCATTACATTTTTGTGAGTATGCGCATCTGTAATAAACTCAACAACTTTTGTTTTATATCCAAAATATTCGAGGACTAAGGCTCTAATACCATCTGTCAGCAACTCTGCCTGACGTTCAAGAAAGATACCGTGCTTAATTATAGGGCTTAAAACATTCTCAGTATTTGTCTGTTCCATTTGCTGCCTTATTTGATGCTGACAACACGGAGCGGTTACTATTAATTGTGCCTTTGTTTTAATTCCTATGGCAATTGCATCATCAGTTGCTGTGTCGCAAGCGTGTAATGCTATAACGACATCCGTTTTCTTAACAGCAAAGTTTTGTATCTCTCCTTCAATAAAATTAAGATTTGAGAATTCTGATTCTTTTGCAATTTTATTACAAAGTTCAACTAGTTCTGGTCTAACTTCAACACCTGTAACATTTGCCTCGATTTTCAATTCATTTATTAGATAATCATACAAAGCAAAAGTTAGATATCCTTTACCAGAACCCATGTCAACAATTTTTAAGCCCGCATCGGTTTTTAGATTGCCTAACATTGAGCTTAAAATTTCGATATAATGATTTAATTGTTTGTATTTATCTTGCGATTTTGCTAAAACCTTACCATTTGCATCAGTGATATCAAGTAGATGTAAATATTTTTTGCCATCTGAAACAGTAATTTTTCTTTCTTTCTTTCTATCGTGCTCTAATGAAGGTAGCTGTGTAAGAGTTGGCTTACTTTGTCGAAAAACAAACTTTTTATCATTAAAGTTTTCATAAATAAAGTCAGCATTTATTGTAAATAAAGTTGCAGCATTAAAACCATTTTCAAGATAATCTACAATAATTACTAGCCCTTCGTTAAAAGCGTAATTCTTAACTATATCCCGAGTTTTATATCGATATGTAAAGCTAAATTTTTCCTCATTTTTAATTTGAATTCTCTTTACTAAAACCTTCTTCAAACCTTTCTCAGAGCCTTTATAGTTAGCAATTGAAACCTTTACAAAAGTATTATTACTATATGATTCTTTTAATTCGTTCACTAATGAGTTTACCTTATCTAATTTTGTCATTTCTTTCTTTATATGAGATTATTTTTATAATGCAAATGTACATTAGTTTGATGGAAACAGGAAATATAATTAGTCTTTACACAGGGCAAACCCATACTTTTAACTTAAAAATTATGAGTTTACGCTAAATCTTTATAAGAAAACACCAAATACAGCCCTACTCTAGTTTTTGAAAACAAAAAGCAGAAAATCAAATAGAATTTCTGCCTTTACGTAAGCTATATTAATACTTATTACTTG
>JAQVPT010000219.1 GCA_028701945.1 Bacteroidales bacterium | reverse complement strand
GGCAAGACATCTGGAGAAATGAAGGTTTTGCAAGCTATGGAGAATATCGCGGAGAGGAATTTATTCAACCCGAAGGATATGAACAAGGATGGTTAGAAGAATGCCAAAGTATAGCTAAAGAAGCCTTGACTGGTTCGGTTTATGTGCCGTTTGAGGAATTAAATAGCGTCAATAGAATATTTAATAGCAGATTAAGTTATCGAAAGGGAGCTTGCCTTGTACACATGTTAAGATACATCGTAAATAATGACAACGTGTTTTTTGCTGCTTTAAGAGCATTTTTATACCAATACGCTAATAGCACTGCAACTGCCGATGACCTTAAACTTGTTCTTGAAGCGGAAACCAGTATTAATTTTGATAACTTCTTTTCAGAATGGTATTATGGTGAAGGATATCCGATATATGAGGCATTATGGAATCAAAATGGAACAGTCCTTAATATTGAACTGACTCAAACGACAACATCTGTGGTTACGCCACTTTTTACGATACCTATTGAATTTAAGATCATTTATGATGATGATTCATTTGAGATTGTACGTAAAAATGTTGATGCAAATTATTCTAACTATATTTTAAATGTTGCTGGATTTGTTGCAGATGTGGTTGTCAATCCTGATTTTTGCGTGTTGGCAGAAGCTAGCTCTGCTCAAAATACTGACATTCAAAAACTTATTGTAAATTACAAAGTCTATCCAAACCCGTCAGACAGATCACATCTTACAATACTATCTGAATTTGGTAGAGAAATTAAATTTAGCTTGTTAGATATGTCTGGACAAATAATTTTTTCGGAGACTTATAGCGGAAATGTAATTACTCCCGATTTAGTGCATATTAAACCAGGAATTTATCTAATTGAAATTAATGATGGCAAAGTAATTTTTACCGATAAACTTATTCTATTATAGTTTTAAAAGGTTCAACATATACCAATCACCCATTACCACGTTACTCCGTCCTATATAATTCCTCAACACTTACCTTTTCGACTTTCATTCCATCATTTAGGATTTTCGAAATTATACTATAAGGAGCGGTAACAACTTCTTCTTCAGGGGCTAATCCGTCAATTATTTGAATATAATATGCATCTTGAATTCCAGTTGTAACAGTTTTTTTTGCGATTTCTCCTTCATTATAAACAAATACCACTTCCTGAAGGTTAGAAATGTCTTTTGATGCATTATCTTGGGAGTTATCGTCATTAGAATTTGTTTGTACTGTTTTTACTTTTGCTGTGTCCATGCGTGTCGTAACTGCTGATATTGGTACAGATGGCACATCGTAAACTGTTTTAGTATTAATATCTACCGTAGCCGACATTCCTGGTCTAAATGGATAAGCTCTTCCTTCAACTATAAGGTCGCTATATGATTCGGGAAGCATTCTGATTTTTACCTTGAAATTAGTAACCTGATCAACTGATAAACCACTTGTAGAGGCAGAGTTTGCAATCTCAGTAACAACTCCTTTAAATACTCTTTTTAGATAAGCATCAACTTGTATATCTGCACTATCTTTAAGTCTGATTTTAACAATATCGTTTTCGTTAACGTCCACAATCACTTCCATTACATTAAGATTAGCAATTCTCATCATTTCAGTACCTGCCATCATTTCGGTACCTACAACTCGTTCGCCAATTTCAACATTCAGCATAGAAACTGTCCCATCCATTGGGGCATACACACTTGTTTTTCGTAAATTTTCTTGTGCCTCTCTAATAGTAGCTTGAGAGCTTATAAGCGAGAAGTTTGCAGAGGTAACACTTGCTTCGGCAGCTTTAACGTCAGCAATTCCCATTTGGTAAGCTGCGAGAGCATTTTCGTATTCGGATAAAGAAATAACGCCTTCGTCATAAAGTGCTTTATTTCGATTAAAAGATAATTCCGTTTGCGTAAATTGTGCAGTTACTTGCTCGAGCCGTGCTTTACTGTTAATTACGTTTGCATTTGCAGAGTTTCCCGCAGCAATAGTTCTTTCGACCGCAGACTCGTAAATGTCGGGTTTAATTTTTAATAGAAAATCACCTTTTTTTACTGAATCACCCTCTCTAACTTCTAGTTCTACAATCTCACCCGAAACATCAGGACTTAATTTTATTTCCATTTCAGGTTGTATTTTACCACTTGCGGTAACAAGTTCGCTAATATTTCTTTTTTCGACAATTTCTGTGCTTACTCTGCGGAGATTGTCTTTTCCAAACCAGCTAGCTTTTTTTCCGATTATTAACAAGACAATAATTGCTAAAGCCGCAATAATAGACCATTTTATGATCTTTTTCTTTCTTTTTTGTCTATGTGATATATTACTTTTATTCATGTTCTATGGTAGGTTAAATTTTAATGGTAATGCCTCTATAAAAATCAAGTATCTTTAGTTTAAATACGTAATCATATTTTGCACGTATAAGCTCTGTTTCGGTTCTGGATAGATTGTTTTTTGCAACATTGTAGTCGGTTGAGTTTAATAATCCTTGTTCGTATCTTTTTTGTGTGTAAGAGAAATTTAGCTCCATAGCTTGGAGGGTTTTTTGAGTTGCAAGATTTTGTTTTAATGCTGATTGTGCATCGGAATGAGCTTGCTGGATATTTTTGTAAAGATCTTTTCTCGCCTGATCTACCTGAAGCTTGGTTTGTTTTAAATATATTTTTGAATTATTAACATTAGTTCTGGCTTGTAATCCATTGAAAATGGGAATGCTAAGATTAAATGCAATTGCAGTACTTGCGTTGTCTTTTAGCTGGTCTGAAAAAGGTTTTTTTGCATAAGTATAATCATAAGAATATTGATAAACATCTAATATCCCTCCTGTATTGTCAGTTGCAAAACCAGATATATAGGGAGTTCCCATATTAATTTGGTCAATTGCTCTAGCTGCACTAGAATAGCCAGTGCCATAAGATGCACTCATGCTTAACTGAGGATAAAGTGAGCCTTTTGCTATTGCCAAATTCCGCTCAGAGCTAAGATAATTTAATTCGGCATATTCAATCTCGGGCATTTTTTGGATTGCTTCAAAATGTATTTGATCAATACTTAATAGAGCAGATTCTGTGTCCAAATTATCAATATTAGGGCGAATTATAGAAAAAACATCACTGCTTTCCAGTTCTAGTATTTGTATAAGTGTTAGTGTTGCCAGCTTTAGCTGATTTTCATAATTTACAATATTTAATTCTTCATTTGCTAATTGTGCTGAAATTTCATATTTGTTTTGCTCGGGCAGACTACCGCCATCAACCAATTTTATTGTTTGTTCTAGTTGTAGTTCTGTTATTGCAATTTGTTGATTTGCAATATCTACAAGATCCATAGAATATAGTACGTTAAGATATGCTGATGCAATGGATAGACTGATATTGTTTTTTGTTTGCTCCAAAAGTAAAAGGCCAGCTTTTTTATCTATTTCAGACTTTTTAATAGTATTGTATTTTTGCATACCACTAAACAAAGTCATTGATGATGAGATTTGGAAATTTGATGACGAAAAGTTATCTGTAGAAAAATCGTTTGTGTAAGGATCAACAGTGCGTCCGAGAGTAAAATTTTGGCTTGCTCCAGCATTTAGTCCAGGCAGAATCGCTAATTTTGATTGTAGTAATTGATTATTATTTGTCTCAACGTTTAGTTCCTGCGTTTTGATTTGAATATTGTTTTTTAGTGCATAGTTTATACAGCTTTCGAGACTCCATTGCTCTTGTGCAGAAGCAGAGAAAAACAGGGTAATAAATATCACTATCAGGGAATATCTTTTCATAGTTAAAATATTACGCTAAATTAAATAAATATATTCAAATATCATTTATTTGTGAATAATTTAATAAAATTTTAACGCAACTTTCATTTGTTTTGTATTGGTTTTATTCCGGATTATTATTTAAAATTTCTTCTTATAAAAGTGGCAGTATGGATTTGATCCTGTTTTTGAGTAATAATCTTGGTGAGATTCTTCAGCAGGATAAAATTTTCCGGCAGGAGTTAATCGTGTTACAACTTTATACCCTTTTTGATTTAAAATTTCTATTAATTGTTCGGTGATTTCTTTTTGTTTTTCGTTAGTATAAAAAACTTCGGAGCGATATTGACTACCGACATCAGGACCTTGGCGATCTACTTGTCCAGGATCGTGAATTTCAAAAAATAGTTTTGCAAGCTCTTCAAAGGAAGTTTTACTTGGATCAAAAACAACTTCTATAGCTTCAGCATGTCCCGTATTTGTATAACATACCTCTTGGTACGTTGGGTTAGACGTTTGCCCACCAGTGTAGCCAACTTCAGTTGAAATAACTCCCGGCACAAGTTTTAGATGATGTTCTACGCCCCAAAAACAACCGGCTGCAAAAATGGCAGTTTCATAAATCATACTGTTATTTGATACTGGTACATCAGATTCAAAATCTAGTGAGATTGAGTTTACACAATGCCGTGTGTTAGTTGGCGTAAACCCCTCACCCACAAACACATGCCCCAAATGCCCGTTGCAGTTGGCACATATTATTTCTGTTCGCATTCCGTCTTTATCGGGAACTTGTTTTACCGCTCCCTCTATGGCATCTTCAAATGCTGGCCAGCCACATCCTGCATCAAATTTAGTATCCGACTTAAATAATGAAGCACCGCACTGCTTACATTTGTATATCCCGATTTCATCATGGTCATTATATACACCAGTAAATGGACGTTCAGTACCTTTGTTTATTATTACACTTTTTTCTTCAGAATTTAGTTTATTGTATCCCATATCAGTTTTTTTGTTTTGACAACTAATGTTTGCAGAGCTTGCAAATAAAATGAAAAATATTAAAATTTTATTCATTACGCATTACTGTTTTTAAATCAAATTAGGTTATTATTAAATAAATAACAGATTTTAATCTCAAAAGTTTTCTAAGTGTTTTCTGGAAAATTCAATTACTGCGAATTTGACAATATTAAGTTGTAATAAATAATTGAAATTTATTTATTATTATTAAATAAAATACCTTAGTTTTGTGGTGAAGTTTTGACTTGGCGTAAGTGCTTAATAATTAGATAATTAACAATGAGTGATCAGATTAAACATGAATGTGGAATTGCAGTCCTGCGATTATTAAAACCTTTATCATACTATCAAGAGAAATATGGGTCGTGGCGATATGGTATCAATAAGTTGTATCTGTTGATGGAAAAGCAGCATAATCGAGGACAAGACGGAGCAGGTGCTCTTAGTCTCAAATTAAATCCTCCACCAGGTTTAAAATATATCTCACGAACTAGATCTGCACAGACAAATCCGATAATTGATTGTTTTAATCAAATTTACTCATCAATAGAGGTTGAATGTAAAAATAATCCCGACAAAATAAATGATGCAGATTGGGCAAAAGAAAATTTAAGATTTGCTGGTGAGTTTTATATGGGACATTTAAGGTATGGCACATTTGGTAAAAATAATCCAGATCTTGTTCATCCCGTATTAAGAGTTAGCAATTGGCGGTCAAAAACCCTTGCCTTAGCTGGAAATTTCAATCTAACAAACGTTGATGAACTTTTTAATTATTTGATAAACTTTGGACAACACCCTAAAGAGTATTCTGATACAGTTACCGCATTAGAATTAATCGGGCTGTTTATGGAGGAAGAAAATCAAAAATTATTTCGAGAATATAAAAACCAAGGATATAATAATTTCGAGATTAGTAGTCTTATTGAAGAAAATATTGATGTTGCCAAAGTATTAAGAGACGCCACACATAATTGGGATGGAGGTTATGTGATGGGAGGTGCTTTGGGACATGGCGATGCGTTTATTGTTAGAGATCCGTGGGGAATAAGACCCGTATATTATTATCATGATGATGAAATATTTGTTGCAACTTCGGAACGTCCAGTGATACAAACTGCAATGAATGTAAGTTATGATAAAATAGAAGAACTAGAGCCTGGTTCTGCAATTATTGTGAAAAGATCTGGTGAAATAAAAAACCAGATGATAAGAATTCCTGAAAAAAAGACATCTTGCAGTTTCGAAAGAATATATTTTTCAAGAGGCACAGACTTTGAGCTTTATAATGAAAGAAAAAATCTTGGCGAATACCTTGTACCAGAAATTCTAAAGGCCATTAATTACGATTTTGAAAACACTATATTTTCATTTATTCCAAATACAGCAGAAACCGCTTTTTATGGTATGTTAAAAGGTTTAGAATCCTATC
>JAQVPT010000218.1 GCA_028701945.1 Bacteroidales bacterium | reverse complement strand
AACAACATAAGCTCTAAAAAGCAACAAATCTCCTATAACAAACCCAACAATTCCCGAAAGAGACAACCACAACCACGCATCAATATTTGCATCAGTGGCAAAAAATAGACCCCTTGTAAAGTAAGTGTAAATGGAAATAAATAAGAGTGCGAAAATTAGTCGGATAAAATTAAGTGGAATTGAACCTATCTTTTTCCCAGCAGATTCAAACGAAATAGCACTAACAGTCCACATAAAGGACGTTATTACCGCAAATATTTCTCCTAAATAATTTTCCATAAATAAATATCAATGCAAAAGTAATTTAAACATTTAAAGTAGAAATAAGATAATGTGTTTTCATACCAAAAATTAGTTTTTCTATGTTTCATAGTGTTAAAATGATGATTTATAACGACTTAATTACAAACTTTAGAGCTCACGAATTTATGCGTAAAGCACAATATTGGAAACTATAATTGTTTGTTGTTTGTTGAAGGCAAAAATTCTACACATAGCTATAGTTACGACTGTGTTTTTTAACGAAGCAAAGGCACAAAATAATAAATTTATATCGTGTTTTTTAAGTGTAGTTTGGTATTATGTTAAGTTGCGTGATTTCAAGCAATTTTTTTATTATTTTGTACGTTAATAAAATAAAGACATATAATTATCTGTGGCTTTTATGGAATACAAATAAAATTTGTATCAATTAGTAGAAAAACTTTTAATAAAGTTTGGCAGGGACTGAGAAAATTACTAATTTTACAAACTTAAAATTTAAAACGATGCAAATTAAAAAATCACCAAAGGTAAATCTCGAAAGAAAGAAAATGATTTTTCTTCAAATCGGGTTAGTTATGGCACTAGGAGTTTGTCTTGTTGCGTTCGAATGGACAACCGAAGAAGTTAGTCAGGGCAGTTTAGGCGACGTGAATATGTCAGAGGTTTTTGAAGAAGAAATTGAAAACACTTTCCAAGAGGAAAAATTAAACGAGCCAGAACCTGAAATAGAGGAGCCAGAACAGGTAATTGAAGAACTTGTTGTTGTTGAGGATGATAAAGTTGTTGAAAATATAAAAATGAATACTGAGGCAGACGAAAAAACAAGAACAAGTACAAATATTATTCAAACAGAAGATTTTGTGGTAGTTGAAGAAATAGAACCTATTTCTTTTGCTGTTGTTGAAGACAAACCTATATTTCCTGGTGGAGATGCTGCTTTAATGAAGTTTCTTGCAGATAATACAAAATATCCCGAAATTGCAAAAGAAAATGGGATTCAAGGTAGAGTCTTTATTCAGTTTGTTATCGATAAAACAGGAAAAGTTACTAAAGTGCAAGTAGCAAAAGGTGTTGACCCATATCTCGATGCGGAAGCAAAAAGAGTTGTTGCGATGTTACCTAATTGGTCTCCTGGAAAACAAAGAGGTAAAGCTGTTCCCGTAACTTTTATTGTGCCTATAAATTTTAAATTATATTAATAAAATAATAATATAAATGTATGACCCTGTTTTTTTGAGCAGGGTCTTTTTATTATATTTATTTGAGAATGAATGAAAAAATAGAGATTATCGAAAAAGCTGTACTCGTTGGAGTTATTAATCAGGAACAGACAAAAGAACAGGTCGATGAATATCTTGATGAACTTGAATTTCTGGCAAAAACGGCCGGAGTAGAGCCAGTAAAAAGATTTACTCAAAATGTTGATAATCCTAATCCTAAATTCTATGTCGGTAAAGGAAAACTCGAACAAATTCTTAATTTTATAACTGATAATGAAATAGGTTTAGTTATTTTTGATGACGAGCTTAGTCCAACTCAGCTTCGCAATATTGATAATTTTCTTAATGTTAAAGTCCTTGATAGAACAAATCTGATATTAGATATTTTTGCCCAACGAGCTAGAACTGCACATGCAAAAACACAAGTGGAGCTTGCACAGTATCAGTATATCCTACCACGCTTAAAAAGAATGTGGACGCATTTAGAGAGACAAAGAGGAGGAATTGGAATGAGAGGCCCTGGTGAAGCTCAAATCGAAACTGACAGACGAATAATATTAGAGAAAGTCGCTAAACTCAAAAAAGATCTCGAGAGAATCGATAAGCAGATGTATCAGCAGAGGAAAAATCGTTCGCAGATGGTAAGGGTTGCTTTAGTGGGTTATACAAATGTCGGAAAATCTACCATAATGAATATGCTAAGCAAATCGGATGTTTATGCAGAAGACAAACTATTTGCGACATTAGATACAACTGTGCGTAAAGTTGTTATTAATAATTTGCCCTTCTTATTAAGTGATACTGTTGGTTTTATTAGAAAATTACCGCATAATTTAATTGAAAGCTTTAAATCAACACTTGATGAAACACGTGAGTCTGATTTAATTATACATGTAGTTGATGTTTCTCACCCTTCGTTTGAGGAACAAATGGACATAGTTGACCAAACTCTTAAAGAACTTAAAGTTAACGATAAACCCCGATTGGTCGTGTTTAATAAAATTGATAAATTTAGCTTTACTCCTCAAGATGAAGATGACCTTAGCCCAAAAACAATGAAAAACTACTCATTAGATGATTTCAAAAATCTACATGTTGCAAAAAACGATTATCCCTGTGTCTTTATTTCAGCAAAATTAAAGGAAAATACCGAAGAATTTAGGGAAGTGCTGTTTAATATTGCAAGAGAAATTCATTTTGAACGCTATCCTTATAACACCATTTAAAATTATTTATTATATAGTGCCTGCAACAAAATCTTTTATAAATTGACCTAAACAAAAAAAACGCATCTGCAATAGACACGTTTTCAATTAGTTATGTTTTTTCTTGTAGTCCGTAGGGGAATCGAACCCCTGTTACCAGGATGAAAACCTGGCGTCCTAACCCCTAGACGAACGGACCATTATTTAATTCCCAATTTGGGACTGCAAATAAATGAAATAATTTTTATTCTGCCAAATTTTTTCGTAAGATTTTACAAAATAAACTAATAATTCGTGTAATACTTTTATTGCCAGTGCCTTACGACGTGTTGATTATTCCATTTCGGCTGCCAACTCATCTGTCATCTCCAGATTATGGAAGACATTTTGAACATCATCATCATCTTCTAAGGCATCAATAAGCTTTAATACCGACTTTGCTTGGGCAATAGGAAGCTCTTTAGTGTCGTTCGGGATACGTTGTAATTCGGCATTCGTTACTTCAATGTTTAGCTCTTCAAATTTTTTATTTAGATTACCAAAATCTTCAAGTGCCGAATATACTGTTATGTTATTTTCATCAATTTCTATATCTTCTGCTCCAGCATCAATTAATTCGAGTTCAATATCTTCCATATTGATATGTTCCTTAAGTTCAAATTCGAAAACACCTTTGCGATCGAATAAAAAGCTTAAAGACCCATTTGTACCTAAAGTTCCGCTATATTTGTTGAATGAAGATCTTACACTTGAAACTGTTCTGTTATTATTATCCGTTAGACATTCAACAAAAACTGCAATCCCATGAGCTGCATACCCCTCGAAACTAGTTTCGGTAAAGTTAGCTCCGTCCTGATCTCCTTTTTTTATTGCACGTTCGATATTATCTTTAGGCATATTAACACCTTTCGCATTTTGTATTGCAACTCGTAATCTCGGGTTGTAATCAGCATCAACTCCACCACCTTCTTTTACGGCAATTGTTATCTCTTTTGATAATTTCGAAAAAATCTTAGAACGCTTTACATCCGCTGCGCCTTTTTTTCTTTTGATTGTTGACCATTTACTATGTCCTGACATAAAATTTTGTTTTATTTATATAATCGGAACACAAAAATAAGAAAATTATTCAATTTAACTCATTGTTAATGCAATTTTGTTGCTAATTTTGTCGAATGGAATGTCCACACTGTCATAATAAGGGAAATGTATTAAAACGCATTTTTTCGAAGCGAAAAGGCTACGAAAATCGTTATTGCGTCCATTGTAATTCAGAGGTTAAACTTATTTACAATTGGAAAAACATTTTTCTTCTAATCACCTTTGTAATAATTGGGTTGATTATTATTAACTTTGTTATTCAAGCGATTGGTTGGCCAGGAATTTCAAGTGGATTTGCTGGAGGTCTTGGAGGCTCAATTATCGCCGTTTATATGAGAAAACCGCCGTTTTTAAAAATAGAGCTAATTAGTAAATCTAAGACGAAACGACGAAAATAAAGAGTAAGAGAGTGCCAAATAATAAATCAGTCATTTTCATTTTCTCTATTAGTATTAGTAAACAACAAAATTTCTTAGTCAATTCTTGATACACTACTATTTTAAAACAGCTCCAACACTTAATTGCAAACCCTGATATAGAATATTAGCTTCTGGAAAATCAAAGCCTGTGTTTGTTATAATATTATTTTTCACAGCGGAGTATTCGCCACTTAAAGCCATTTTCTGGTTTCCGATGTAATAATTAGCTCCAATATACCCCCAAGCTGATTTTGTTACTTTGAAGCTAAATTTTGTGCCAAAAAGATATCCCCAACCAAATAGACTTTTGTTGATGCTTATATTTGTGTTTACGAAATCAAAATTATTTGCTTGAGCTATCATATTGTTAAAATTACCATATATAATTCTTGTGTTAAAACTAGCAAAACCAAAGAAGCCACCAGAAATCTCAAATTTTACTTTTTTTAATGCTAAGACAATTGCTGGGACTAAACTAATTTCTATGGATTGAAACGGGCCAACTAGAGGGATATCTGAGTTGTATTGGTCAGGAAAACCCGACATGCTCATACCTCCGATATTAGACAATCCTACACCTGGAGATGTTTGGAAATATTTACCAAATTTAATTGGTAAACTAAAGTTTATTGGAGCTACAGGGTTTGAAAAATAACCATTTTTAGGAAAAAAATACGAAAAACCAATCGATTGTGAAGATACATAATTAACTCCAAGTGCGGTAATTAATAGAATTGTGAAAATCGTTTTTATCATAATTAGACGATTACCATTTTTGGGGTTATTATTGATTGGAAATGCCTTCCTCCCAGAGTTTTTTCCCATTTTCGTACATTACTTTGCCAATAAGATTACCCTCATCGTTATAAAATTCCCAAAGTCCTTCTGCAACATCTTTCTCGTAATTTTTTGTGTATCTAATTTTTTCGTTTTCGTAATATACGTTACTTGCACCATGTTTTAGCCCTTCTTTAAAATATCCGACACTCCAGATATTGCCATTTTCGTAATATGCGACCCATTTGCCATTGCGTCTATTGTTTTCAAGAGGTCCTTCAATAAAGAGTTTGCCATTTTGATAAAGTTGTTTTTCGTATTTTACATCATTAGAGTTCTGTGAATCACAATAATGTATTTTTAGCGGTTCTCCAGTAGCAAATGTATCGACCACAATAACTATGTATTTTTCTGCAAGAGTATCATTTGTTAGTATTTCTGGCAGATCGTATTTTTCCGAACTTAATGCCTTTTCGTTTATTGTTTTTTCGTTTACTTCAATATTGCCTTTTTTGTTATTGCAGGCAATAATAAAACAGTTAACACTTAGTATCACAATTGCTAAAACAATAAGTTTGAAAATTCTCATAAAACTATTTTTAAAAATTTAACGCAGTTTGATTATTGATATAATTTTATTTTTCTTTTATTACATGTATATAAACTGGGAAGTGATCGCTGTATCCTCCCATATAAGTGTCGCCAACATAAGTTCTAAATGGATAGCCTTTAAATTTCCCTTCTTTTTGCATTAAAAATGGTTTATTATATACAATTGTTTTATAATGAATATAACCTTTATTTTCTTTGTCAACGAATGCTGGAGATATTACAATTTGGTCAAATAAATTCCAATTATCTCTGTATGCGAGAGAACCAATACCTTTTTTATAAAGTTGATCCATAGGGTTAAATAATGTTCCTTCTACAGCATTTTCTTTCTTTGCGGCTGTACGAAGATGTTTTTTTACGCTGCTATTGATGGGATCGTCGTTTAAGTCTCCCATACAAACAATTTTTGCATTTGGATTATCTTTAAGTATAGAATCAACAATGTATCTTGTTACGTCTGCTGCTGCTTCACGTTTTGGAACACTTTTCTTTTCTCCGCCACTTCTTGAAGGCCAATGTAGGATAATAAAGCTCATTTCTTCACCATCAAACATACCTGTAACAAGTAATTGATCACGAGTTTTCCAATCTGGATCGTCCATATTAACACTATA
>JAQVPT010000217.1 GCA_028701945.1 Bacteroidales bacterium | reverse complement strand
AAAAATGTCAAGTAAGGATAATAAAACGGTTCCAGGGATGTTTGTTGATCGCGAAATTCAATCTTGTCATGATGCTATGGAAGTTATTGATGGTGAAAGAATGAAAATAGAAAAGATTGTTGTTGCTGGTCTTCAAGAGCCAAATGTTCGTTGCCCGATACTTTGCTGGGAGGCTAATAGGCTTATTTTTACAAATGGAAAGTATAATATATTCCCACCTGATATCAATTATAACACCGAATATAGTGAGGGGCCTTTTGACGGTGTATATATGGCAGAGAGAACTAAAGATGGAGGATTTGAAAATCCACAAAGGATTAATTCTGATTTTCAAATCGCATATCCTTTTATCCCTGTAACTGCAACCGCAGACGGCTCAGAACTCTATCTTATTGTCGATCGTGGCGATAATGGTGATATTTACGTAAGTAAATTTGAGGATGGTAAATATCAACCTGCAAAAAGAGAGAAAAAACTAAATTCTCGTAAATGGGAATCCCACGCAACAATTACTGCTGATGGAAAAAGAATATATTTTACTAGTCATCGTAGAGGTGGTGTAGGTGGATTAGATATATGGTATAGCGACAGAGATGAAGATGGTAAATGGCAAAAACCAGTAAATGCTGGAACTGAAATTAATACTCCTTTTCACGAAGAAATGCCTTATGTTATCCGAAATGGAAATGCTTTGTATTTTAGCTCAGAGTCACATACAAATGTTGGAGGCTTCGACGTTTTTTATACTAGTCGTGATGACCAAAACCAAAAATGGACAACTCCAGTAAATCTTGGATATCCGTTTAGTACAGCTGGTAATGATATGGGATATATTCTGGAAAACACTCCTGTATTTGCCTTTTGTCCTATAAACGATAATAAAAGAAGAGAAGGGGTTGGAGAGTGTGATTGTATTAGTCTGATTGATGAAGAAGCACCTCAATTGGCTTCAATATCTGGAATTATTGAACTTGGTTTAAAAGACCAAGAAGCATTAATGCAGATAAGAGTTAAGGTCGTTGAGCAAAATACTGGAAAAGAAATTGCAAATGTACCAGTTGATAAAAATGGAAATTATTTAATTGACGGAATTGTTATGGGGCACTATGAAGTAATTGCTTATGATGACAACGGCGATTTTGTGTCAAGGTCAATTGAAATTCCTCAAAACGATGAATGGAATATTACTGGTGTTAATATGAAAATTGATAATACTGTTATTGCCGAAGTTGATGAAGTTGATGAGTTAATTATTAAACCAGTTTTATTTGATTTTGATAAATTTAATATTGAGCCTGAGTTTGAAGCAAATCTTAATTTAATGGCTGAATATTTAGTAAAAAATCCTGAAGCAAAGTTTAGATTGTCTGGTCATACTGACCATTATGGTAGTGTGAATTATAATATGTTACTTAGTCAAAACCGTGTAGTTCAAGTTAAAAATTATCTTGTAGCTAAGGGTGTAAAAGAAAACCAGTTGGAATTGAGATCATTTGGTAAAAAGGAAAACATTACCATTGCAACTGCTAATGATGATATACGAAGGCTGAACAGAAGAGTAACCGTTTTAGTTATCGAACAGGGCAAAACACTTGTAAAGGTAGCACCAATTGTAGTACCTGAGGAATATAAAGTTAAATAGAAATATAATTTTAGTTTTTAATAGTGGAGTCGTAGTAATGTGACTCCACTTTTTTGTATTTTACCGCGACCTTAACGGAAGCGCTGAAACCTGGTTGGGCAGTTAACTAACACAAAAATATCTAATTTGGTGTCTTATTAGTAAACTCTAAAGCTTGTAATTAAATTGGGATGAAAACGATTGTTTATTCGCTTGATTTACGAAATGTTTTAAAATTTAGGGTAGTTTTTCTATTTTTACAAAAAACAATTTATGAAAAAATATGATGTCGTAATTGTAGGGGCTGGAGCAGCAGGCTTGTTGGCAGGAATACGGGCAGCTGATAGAGGATTAAATGCTTTAGTGCTTGATAAAATGAGTTTGCCTGGAAGAAAGCTGATGATTACAGGTAAAGGTAGGTGTAATATTACAAATTCAGCAGATCTCGAAGACTTTACTGCACAAGTTTATCCAGATGGCAGATTTTTGTATCCATCCTTTAAAAAATTCTTTTCTTATGAGATTATTGGCTTGCTAGAAGGGTGTGGTGTTGAAGTTATGCTTGAGCGTGGTGGTAGATATTTTCCTAAAAGTGAAAAAGCTGCCGATGTTGTTGATGCTTTATATCAAAAGTCCTTAAAAAACGGCGTTGATTTTATCTTTAATTCAAGAGTAAATAAAATAAAATATAATGATAATGAGGTTTGTGGAGTTGAATATCTTTTAGGCGGTAAAATAAAATCTTTAGATGTTTCTAATGTGATTATTTGCACAGGTGGGAAGTCTTATCCAGCGACTGGCTCAACTGGCGATGGATACGTTCTTGCTACTGAAGCTGGACATAAAATTGTAAAACTATCTCCAATACTTGTGCCACTTGAAACTAAAGAAAAATATGCTATTGATATGCAAGGGCTTACTTTAAAAAACATTAATGCTAAACTCTTGATTAATGGAGAGTTAAGACATGAAGAGTTTGGAGATCTTTTATTTACGCATTTTGGATTGTCAGGACCTGTAATTCTTACTTTAAGTAGGGATGTAGTACATGCTTTGGAGCAAAAAAATGATGTTAAAATTCAAATCGATTTTAAACCCGCACTTGATATTGATAAACTTGATATTAGACTAATGCGTGATCTTAATGAAAACGGTAAAAAGCAAATGGGCAATTTGTTTAGAAAATTATTACCACAAAAAGCAATCCCAGTATTTTTGGAAGCGTTAATGCTAGATGAAAATAAACTGGCAAATCAAATATCGGCAAAAGAGCGAAAAGCAATTGTCGAATTGTTGAAAGGAATGAATTTTACAATTACTGGACATAGAGGTTTTAAAGAGGCAGTTATAACTGCGGGAGGTGTTTGTCTCGACGAAATAACCCCACAGACTATGCAATCAAAACTTAAAAAAGGACTTTATTTTGCTGGTGAAGTGCTTGATATTGACGCAAATACTGGTGGGTATAATTTGCAAATAGCATATTCCACTGGCTGGCTAGCTGCAGATTCAATTTAGGTTGGATACTAGTAATAAGAACACTAGTTTTTGTTTATGATGAGATAACTTAACTAAATTATAAAATAAAAGAACATCGAAAATCGATGTTCTTTTTGAGGTACCTGGCGGAGTCGAACCGCCGTAGCCGGTTTTGCAGACCGGTGCCTAGCCACTCGGCCAAGGTACCGTTTTGTTTTTGGTTTGCAAATATATGCTTAATTTTTCGTTTGTCCAAAAAAAATCTTTTCATTTATTTGTAATTCAAAATTTGCAAAGCATTTGATTCTTATTTCGATGGGTTGAATTGTTTAAAATCATTGTTATCAGAGCAAATATTTTAATAGTCATGTAAAGCTCTAAATATAACGTCTCTATCGGGCTTTTTGACCGTATTGGCTTTGTTTTTTTATACAGGTATATTACACCTTAATGTGTCTATCCCGTTATGTACATCATGTCGGTAAAACTCAGGTTATCAACGCTTTAAAGGTTCACTTAGGAACGTGCTATTCTTTTCGTCTGACGCTAATGTGTCTTTTTGTCGAGAAATAATGGTCTAAAATCTATTTTATTGTTTATTTAGAACGTTATTTTTCGTTTTTTCGTTATAAGTTTTATATTTTTGTAAATTCAATTATAATATTTACAATTTTTAATAAAATGGAAACGAAAAACAAAGGTTTTAACACCAAACTTATTCACGCCGGCGATTATGACGACGCATTTGGAAGTGCAGTACCTCCAATTTATCAAACATCAACTTTTAGATTTAAAGACGCAAAGCATGGTGCTGATTGTTTTGCAGGTAGAGACTCAGGATATATTTATACGCGTATGGGAAATCCTACTATCAATTCTCTTGAGGAGAAATTAGCTCAGTTAGAAAATGGATATCGTGGTATCGCTTTATCAAGCGGAATGGCTGCTGTGTCTACAGTTTATATGGCGTTGTTGGATAAAGATTCTCACATGATTAGCTCCGAGGCAGTATATGGACCAAGCCGTGCGGTAATGGAGAGAGATTTTTCAAAATTTGGTGTTGAGTACTCTTATGTTGATACTTCTGATTTGTCACAAATTGAAAAGGCAATTAGACCAAATACCAAATTATTGTATATTGAGACTCCTACAAATCCTACAATGGTTCTTACAGACATTAAGGCAGCTTCTGAATTAGCTCATAAACATAATATTTTGGTTTGTGTTGATAATACTTTTAGTTCTCCATATCTTCAAAAACCACTCGATTTGGGTGCTGACATATCTTTACATTCAGTTACAAAATTTATTAACGGTCATGCCGATATAGTTGGCGGAGCTTTAGTAGCAAAAGAACCAGAAGTATATAATAAGTTACGTCAAACAATGGCTTATATGGGTGGTAACATGGATCCACACCAAGCTTATCTTGTTAATAGAGGTGTGAAAACCTTAGCAATTCGTATTGATCGCTCACAAGCTAGTGCTCAAAAAGTTGCCGAATATTTAGAAGCTCATCCAAAAGTTGAATGGGTTAAATATCCTGGACTTAAATCGCACCCACAACATGAACTTGCTAAAAAACAAATGTCTGGTTTTGGTGCAATGATCAGTTTTGGTCTTAAAGGTGGATTTAAAGCAGGTGAAACTATGATGAACAATGTTCACCTTGCAATGTTAGCTGTTTCGTTAGGTGGTGTAGAATCTCTGATTCAACACCCTGCCTCAATGACCCATGCTGTACTTACTCCAGAAGCACGAGAAACTGCAGGAATATCAGACGGACTTGTTAGATATTCTGTCGGTATTGAAGATGTCGAAGACATTATCGCTGATATTAAACATGCTTTAGAATTAGTTTAAAGTTTGTAAACTTAGATATTAAAAACGCATAAGCCGATAGTTGAGGATTGAAAACAAAATTTGTTTAATGTCAATAACTATCGGTTTTTTATGCTTTATACATTCTTTTTCGTTTATCTTTAATGCTTTTGATGGTGGTTTTCTGTTTTTAAACTTTTATTACCTTTGTGCAGAAATTTTGCAATATGACAAAAAAGAAAAAAAGTCTGATAAGGTGGTTTGGAAAAAAATTCCAAGCTATCGTTTATCACGGAAAAAGTTACGATATAATTCACAAAATAAGATTTAACAGATTTGGGTTGGTTATGCTTGTTTGGGGGGTATTTATTGTAATGTTCGTCTCTCTTTCAGCCATAGTAGTATATACTCCTCTTAAGCAATTTATTCCAGGTTATCCCGATAAGGAAACAAGGCATCTTATTTATGAGAATGCACTAAAAACTGATAGTTTGGTTGTTGAATTAGAAAAACGGGATGTTTATTTAGAAATGCTTAGGGATGTCCTTTTTAACGACGTACCAATTGATGAAGAATATGTGGTGCCAGTTGAAAATCTTACTGATGAACAAATAAAAGAGTTCAATAATCCTAAATATAAGCGACAAACCATCGAAGATAAAACTACTTATTCAGTTGATAAATCTGAAGTTTTGCCAGACCTATTTGTACCAGTTAAAGGGATAGTCGTTTCATCATATAATAAAGCGGAAGGACATTATGGAACTGATATCGCATCTGCTGGTGAAACTATGATAGCTGCAACACTTCGTGGTGTAGTTGTGCTGTCGGATTATACTGTAAAAACTGGTTATACAATTATAATTCAGCATAAATACAATCTTGTTTCTGTTTATAAACACAACAAAACGTCTTTTGTGAAATCTGGACAATTTGTTGAAACGGGCGAAAATATTGCAATATATGGCGATTCGGGCGAAAATTCGAGTGGTGAACATTTGCATTTTGAGTTATGGAGAAATGGACTATCTTTAAACCCTGAAGATTATATAATATTTGAGTGAAAAAGAAAAAAAACATAGCAATTTTAGGCTCTACGGGTTCTATCGGAACGCAAGCTCTTAAAATTATCGAAGATTATCCCGAACTATTTCAAGCTGAGATACTTGTTGCAAATAAGAATGTTAAACTTTTGGTGCAGCAAGCAATTAAATTTGAGCCAAATATTGTAGTTATTGGAGATGACACAAAATATAATGAGTTAGCAGATGCTCTTAAAAAGTACCATGTAAAAGTAT